>WHTS01000017.1 GCA_009377585.1 Betaproteobacteria bacterium | reverse complement strand
CTAGAAGAATGGCGCAAACACCACGCTCGCTCTTCGCCACCAGGATAGCACCCAGCGCGCATTCTCCGACCGCGAAGCGGATATCGGTAGCGGTGCCGCCCGCACGGTAAGCGCGCGGCGACATGCCGAGGACCTCGCCTGCCTTCTCATAAAAACGTGCGTTGGAGTTGTATCCGGAGTCGTAGATCGCGTCCGTGACCGATCCCGCGAAGAAATCAACGTTGCTGCGGAGCGGCCGCCTGGACGGGCAGGTGGGCCGGCAGTAAACACCGGTGGTCCTGACAGCGTAATAGAACGTGCCGTCCGCGGCAGGATTGCGCGCGATAATCGCCTCCCACCGTGGATCGGCTTCTGTCGCTGCGGGCTTGGAATTGCTTGTGCTCATGTACATATCCTGATCCTCCTGGATTCGACCTGCACGCAATTTATCGAAGGCACGGCGTACCTGCTATCCGATTCTTGCGGTCAAATTCCAAGGTCCGGGATGGACCTGCAGGCGCAATTGTCAGCGAGCATCGCGATTGACTGCCTGCACGGGAGGGCAATACAGTAGCAGTCAGGAAAAAGAATACTTTGAAAATCCTGTCCATCTACTCGCCGATGTCCACTGCGCTCGATCCGCTAGCGCCCGATGAATCACAGGAGGCACCATGACCGGAGACCACACCCCGCAGCTTTTCGGGGCGGACGTCCCGATCGGTCATCCGGAAGCCGTCTCAGCCCCGGTGCTGCGCCGCGCCGTCGCAGCTTCGGCGCTCGGCAACGCCACCGAATGGTTCGACTACGGCATCTACGCCTATGGCGTCGTCTACATTTCGGCCGCCCTATTTCCCGGCGACGCGGCCGAGGCGACGCTCTTCGCTCTGGCGACCTTTGCGATTTCCTTCCTGGTACGCCCCCTGGGCGGAATGTTCTGGGGCCCGCTCGGCGACCGCTACGGCCGCAAGTCGATTCTCGCCTTCACCATCCTGCTGATGTCGGCGGCTACTGTGGGGGTGGGGCTGATCCCCTCCTACGAGACGATCGGCCTTTGGGCGCCTGCCCTCCTTGTTGCCTTGCGCATGATCCAGGGCTTTTCGACGGGCGGCGAATACGGCGGCGCCGCGACGTTCATGGCGGAGTATTCGCCTGACGACCGGCGCGGCTTCTACGGCAGCTTCCTGGAATTCGGCACGCTCGCCGGCTTTTCGTTCGGCGCGCTGCTGATGCTGGGATTCTCGCTCGGGCTCGGCGAGCAGGCAATGTACGACTGGGCCTGGCGCATCCCGTTCTTCGTGGCCGGGCCGATGGGCCTCGTGGGCCTGTACCTTCGTTCGCGGATGGAGGACACGCCGATCTTCCGCGAGATCGAAGCGCATCACGAGCAGGAGCCGGCGGCCTCGACCGAGCTGCACCACCTGCTGACTCGATATTGGCGGCCGCTGCTGACCATGGGCGGCCTGGTGATCGCCCTCAATGTCGTGAATTACACCCTGCTCAGCTACATGCCGACCTATCTGCAGCGCCGGCTCGCGCTGACGACCGATGCCGCCCTGATCGTGCCGATCGTGGGCATGCTGTTCATGATGATGTTCGTTCCCTTCGCGGGGGCCTTGTCGGACCGGGTGGGGCGCAAGCCCATGTGGTGGTTCTCGCTGATCGGGTTATTCGTGTGCGTCGTGCCCCTGTACCTGCTGATGGCCACTGGCTTTGCCGGCGCCGTCATCGGTTTCGCGCTTCTGGGCTTGCTTTACGTGCCGCAACTGGCGACCATCTCCGCCACGTTCCCCGCCATGTTCCCGACGCACGTGCGCTTTGCCGGGTTCGCGATTTCCTACAACGTCGCCACCGCCCTGTTCGGCGGTACCGCGCCGGCCTTCAACAGCTGGCTCATCGGCCAGACCGGCGATGAGCTCGTGCCCGCCTACGTCATGATGGTGGCTTGCGTGATCGGAGCGATCGCTCTGCGTCGTACACCGGAAACCGCCGGCCTCTCGCTGCGGGGCACGCACCGGCCGGGGGAGTGAGAAGGGCCTGGCGCCGAAATTCAGGGCGCGCACTTGGTGCAGCACAATTCGGAGAGCGCAAAGTTCGGGGGGCGAAGCTCCGAAGTGCGCGTCGGCCATCCAGTCCTCGCGCGAGCTCGCCCAACGCCCGCGCGTCAATCGGCGCGAAAGGCATCGCGCACCCAGCGCATGTGGCCGTCCGCTTCGATCAGTACGGCGTCGAAACGGCACGCTGCATCGAGTTTGCGCGCGGCGAGATAGAGATTGGCCGCGGCAACCAGCTTGCGGCGCTTGGCGTAGTCGATGCTTTCGGCCGCGCCGCCAAAGGCGCGGCTTGCGCGTGCGCGCACTTCGACGAAAACGAGCGTCGACCCGTCTCGCGCCACCAGGTCGATCTCGCCGAAGCGGCAGCGCCAGTTGCGCGCCACGATGCGCATTCCCTGGCCTTGGAGAAACTCGGCGGCTTGCCGTTCGGTCTCGCGCCCGCGCTCGTTCAAGGACGACTCGCGAGCGGAATTGCGCGGCCGTCGACGAACTGCGCCGGGACGAGCTCGCGCACGAAGTGCCCGTCCGCGCCCAGCCAGATGCGCCCGGTCACGCCGTCGAGCGCTTCCCGCGCGAGGTCGGAGCCGTTCAGGAGCGCGCTCGCAAGCCGATAGGCATCGATGCCGAACGCGTACAGCTTTTCCATGTCGGTCGCGGCGGGCGGCTCGGAGCTCGCACCCGCGTACAGCATGACCGCGGGATGATCGCGTTGCAGAAACCAGGGCATGGCGACGAACCGGACGCCGTTCAACTCGGCGTCGCGCAGCCGGTCCGGATGGCCCTGCATGATCTGGGAGGTGGCATAGGCCTGCGCGGGGCCGTCGACGTAGCCCCGAACCAGACGCGCGTGGCTTGCGTTCAGCGCCAGGAAAACCGCGTCGCACTGGCCGCTCGTGGCTGTCTCGCGCAGCGCCATCAGATCGGCAACGGTATTGCGGTAGGCGAACTCGGCGACGACGCGCCCGCCCTGGCGCGTGAATTCTTCGGCGAATGCCCGCTGGATGCGCTGCGCCAACGGTTGCGCGTCGGCCAGCGTGAGCGCGCCGCGGAGACCGTCGGCGAATGCCATCTGGGCCACCTGCTTCGCTTCGGCTTCGACATGCAGACTGAAAGCGAAAAAGCCCTCGGGAAGCGGCGCATTGTCCTGCGGAACGTTCAAGGCGAGTACCGGGACGCCGGGTTGTACCCGCTGCACCACCGCGGTAACGCCGTTGCGCGTGAGTGGACCGACGATCAGGCGCGGTGCGTCGACCAGCGCCTGGCGAAACCCGGCCACGATGTTCTGCGGGTCCTCGCTGGTGGCGTAGAGGGTGATGTCGAAGGTGCCCGCCGGTTGCAGGCGTGCGGCGTGTTCGAAGCCTCGCTTCACCGCATCGGCCGCGGTACGGAACGTCGGCGAGCTCAGCGGAAGCAGCACAGCCAGGCGTGCCGTCGTGCCGGCTGCTTCGGTGGCGAAGCCGTGACGCGAACCGTATAGTAGCGAGGCGCAGGCAGCGACCACGAATTCCCGACGGGACCGATTCATCGCATGCTCGAGGACCTTCGAAGGCCGGCATTATATGTAGTGGCTACGCCCATTGGGAATCTGGGCGATATCAGCACGCGCGCGCTCGAGGTATTGCGCTCGGTCGATCTGGTTGCCGCGGAGGATACGCGAGTGACCGGCGCACTGCTCGCGCGTTTCGGCATCGATAAGCCGATGCTCGCGCTGCACCAGCACAACGAGCGCCGCGCCATCGCCCGGGTGCTGGCGGCGCTCGACGAAGGGCGGGCGGTGGCGGTTGCGGCCGATGCCGGCACCCCGGCGATATCGGACCCGGGGGCGATGCTCGTTCGGGCCGTACGCGAACATGGCGGTGCGACGATTCCGATCCCCGGTCCGAGCGCCCTTGCGGCCGCCTGGTCGGTGTCCGGCTTGTCGGGACCTTTTCTTTTTCACGGCTTTCTTCCGGCGCGCTCCGCCGAGCGGCGCAAGACGCTCGGCGCCCTGGCGCAACTTCGCTGTGCGCTCGTCTTCTACGAGGCGCCGCATCGGGTGCTCGAAGCCGCGCGCGATTTCGAGCAAGTGCTGGGCGGCTCGCGCCGCATCGTGGTCGGGCGCGAATTGACCAAGCTGTTCGAGAGCGTGCACGAATGCGAGTTGGCCGAACTGGCCGCGTGGCTCGAAGCCGATGCGAATCGCCAGCGCGGAGAATTCGTACTGATCGTTTCGGGCGCTTCAGAACAGGTTCCCCAGGATGCGCTGGCCGACAAGGCGCTGCGCGTCCTGCTCGAGGACCTTGCGCCCGCGCAGGCGGCGCGCCTGGCGGCTCGCATCGCAGGCGTGCCTCGGGCAAGGCTCTACGAGCTTGCGGTGAAGCTGCGCGAAGGGCGCGGCGAAGGGCGCGGCGAAGACGATTGACAACGCGGGCGCGGTCGGTCGAAATCGCGACCGGAAAGGCAACGGACACTCTCATGACGCAGTTGACGATCATCCGACCCGACGACATGCATCTGCACTTGCGCGACGGCGCTGCGATGCGCTGCGTATTGCCGCACACGGCCGCGCGCTTTGCCCGCGCGATCGTCATGCCGAATCTGCGTCCGCCGATCACGACCACGGCCATGGCGGCGGCGTACCGGGCGCGCATCCTGGCGGCGCTGCCCGCCGGCATGACGTTCGAGCCTCTGATGACGCTTTACCTGACCGACAACACGGCGCCCGGGGAGATCGCGCGTGCGCGCGAAAGCGGCTTCGTGCATGCCGTGAAGTACTACCCCGCCGGGGCGACCACCAACTCGGATTCCGGGGTGAGCGATATCGCGCGCTGCTATGGGGTGTTGGAAGCCATGCAGGAGGCGGGCATGCCGCTGCTGGTGCACGGCGAGGCGACCGCGCCCGAGGTCGACATCTTCGATCGCGAGCGGGTGTTCCTCGAGCGCGTGCTGACGCCGCTGCTGGAGCGTTTTCCGCGGCTGAAAGTGGTCGTCGAGCACATCACCACGCGCGAGGCGGTGCAGTTCGTCCGGGCCGCAGCCCCGCGCGTCGCGGCGACGATCACCGCGCATCACCTGCTGCTCAATCGCAACGCGCTCTTCGACGGCGGCATCCGGCCGCATCACTTCTGCATGCCGGTGCTGAAGCGCGAGATCCATCGGCAGGCGCTGGTGCAAGCCGCGCTATCGGGGGATGCCAAGTTTTTTCTCGGCACCGACAGCGCGCCGCACGCCCGCCCGACCAAGGAATGCGCATGCGGCTGCGCCGGCGTGTACACCGCGCACGCCGCGATCGAGCTCTATGCCGAAGTGTTCGCCGCCAATGATGCGCTGGACCGGCTGGAGCCGTTCGCCGCGACCAACGGCGCAGCCTTCTACGGTCTGCCGCGCAACGCCGGCTCGATCACGCTCACCCGCACACCTTGGCGCGTACCATCGGAAGTGCATTTCGGAGACGAGTCGCTGGTGCCATTCCGGGCCGACACCGAGGTTGCCTGGCGCATCCGAGTGTCCTGAGTCCGAAATTCGCCGCGCAAAAGATGCCGAGAATCGACGCCATACATTGTCGCGAATCCTCGCCAGGTGTCCAACCTGGCTGTGGTTCGCTTCGCGTCTGGCGCCGATTTCGACACTTTTGCCCGCTTGGCCTCAGGGCAGATGTCGAGATTTCTGCGACGAACCTCGGACTCAGGACACTAGCGCAGGCATGAGGACCATGACCCTCGACCGGTTCGCCGCTCGATTGCCCGCAGGCGACTTGTGGATCTTCGGTTACGGGTCGCTCATGTGGAATCCGGGGTTCCACTATTTGCGCAAACACCCGGCGCGGCTGTTCGGGTTTCACCGCGCGCTTTGCATTCACTCGACCGACCATCGCGGAACGACCAAGCAACCGGGGTTGGTCATGGGATTGGCGCACGGCGGCTCGTGTCACGGCATGGCGTTTCTGGTCCCGCGCGAGCAAGTCGCGGTGACGTTGCTCGAACTGTGGCAGCGCGAGATGCGCAATCGCAGCTACCACCCGCGGCTGCTGGACGTTCGCATCGGATCGCAGGCTGTACGCGCGCTGGCCTTCACCGTCGACCGAATGCACAAGCACTATGCCGGCAACCTGCCTGCCGCTGAAATCGCCCGGCGCGTGGTCGCGTGTCGGGGTCAGCGCGGATCGAACATCGAGTATGTCCTGAACACCGTTTCACACTTGCGCTCGCTCGGCGTGCGCGACGGACACTTGGCCGCCGTGCTGAGCGCGGTGCGCACGCTCGACGCGAAATCGGAAAGACCGAAGGCCGAGTCCGCTATGTTTGCCGAGGCCAGCTGGGCGGATGAGCGCTGATACGAGCTTGCGCCCAACTCACAGCGGCAACTTCGACTGCAGGCCGGTTTCGGCTGCAATGCGCCGCAGGTCGGCGATCGTGTCGGCGGCGAGCTGCAGGCCTTCGCTGCGGTTGCGCAGGTCGCTGCGTGCTTCCATCTCGCCGGGATAGAAGATTTCTTCGCAGCCCTGCGCCAGCGGCACCGACTTGATCTCCGCGATGAATGCTTCCATGCGCGCGTGAAATTCTGCCAGCGGCTGCAGGACCTTGATGTCGATCGCGATCATGAAGTGGCCGCAGTTGCTCTTCTCCGCGGTCTTGTACGGACTGTGCACCGCGGACAGGAACCCGCTCCCGGTCAGCACGCCCGAGAGCAGGTCGACGATCACGGCAATGGCATAGCCCTTGTGCTCGGCCATCGGCAGGATGATGCCGTCGATCGCTTCCTGCGGGTCCGTGGTCGGCTCGCCGGCCGCATTGATGGCCCAGCCGAGCGGGATCGGCAGGCGCTTGTTGCGCGCGAGATAGATCTTGCCGCGTGCGACGCCGGTATTCGCCATGTCCATGACGAGCGGCGGATGCTTTCCCGCCGGCGCCGCGACCGACCAGGGATTGGTGCCGATGATCTTCTTCTTGCCTCCCCAGGGCGCCATCGCCGGTCCGCCGTTGCTGGCGAGCAGCATCACGCAGTCCTCGCGCGCACCCGTGAGCGTGTAGTACATGCAGGTGCCGAAGTGGTTCGAGTTGCGCACGCCCACCACGCCGACGCCGTGTTCCTTCGCGCGGCGTATCGCCTGTTTCGTTGCCTGCATCGTCACGACCTGCCCGACGCTATCGTGTCCGTCGACCAGGCCCATCGCGCCGGCGTCGATCAGCTGTTCGATCTGCGCCGTCGGCCGCATCACCTGGTTGCGCAGCCGGTCGAGATACCACCCGAGTCGCAGCACGCCGTGCGACTGGTGTCCCCACAGATCCGCCTGCACCAGCGTATCCGCGATCAGCCGCGCATCCGCGGCCGGCATGCCCGCGCTTTCGTACACGGCGGTAGCGAATTCGATCAGCCGGTCGGCTTGAATGCGAGGTTGATCATCCATCGTTGTTCCTGTGAAATTGGGAAGAGCCGAATTCAAGATGCGCGATCACTCATGGTACCCGCGTAGGAATCGACCAGACAGCCGCGGCGCACGACACCAGGCGTCTGCAGAGACAACATCGCGAAAGAAATGTAGCTATGTTGCGGCGTAGACTCACATGCCTCGCGAAGCGAGCATGTTAGTCGAAGCCAAAAGTCCGGGCGGCCCGGACTGAACGTACACACGCGTGGTAAAGTCGCAGCGGGAAGTCGGCTAGACAGCCGCTGCGCACGTCACCAAGCGTGTGTAGAGGAAAGTCCGGGCTCCAAAGAGCAGGATGCCGGTTAACGGCCGGGCGCCGTGAGGCGACGGAAAGTGCCACAGAAAATACACCGCCGAAGCCCTCCCGGGCTGGCAAGGGTGAAATGGTGCGGTAAGAGCGCACCGCGTTCGTGGCAACACGAACGGCAGGGTAAACCCCATCCGGAGCAAGACCGCGTAGGGGGCGATAGCGTGGCTCGCGCTGCCCTCGGGTAGGTCGCTGGAGCGTGCGGGTAACCGTACGCCAAGAGGAATGGCTGTCCGCGACAGAACCCGGCTTACCGGCCGGCTTCCCCCTTTCCGTGCATTATTTCACACACCGTCCCTCCCGCGTCACCAACCCGGGCGGAGATCAAGCCGTAACTCTTTGATATTTCGTTAATTATTCTGCTGCCACGTTTCCGCCGGCGGAATACCATAAACCTTTGTGATCATTGAAAAAATTTGCGGGATGCCGCTTGACCGCCGGAGCCCACATGTATAGAGTGGGAAATTGTGGAAGAAAGTGGGTTTTGGTGTATTTTCAGGGCCAACCGGCATGTTTCAAGGCGCAAGCGAGCTCAATCTCGATGCCAAGGGGCGTCTAGCCGTCCCGACCGGGCATCGCGAGCTGCTTCTGGCGCAAGCCGAGGGCCGGCTCGTTGCCACGGCCCACCCGCACCGCTGCCTGCTGCTCTATCCCCGCCCGGCCTGGGAGCCGATCCGGGCGCAAATCATGAGCTTTTCCAGCCTGGATCGCCAAACGAGCCTGGTGCAGCGGCTTCTGGTGGGTTTTGCAAAGGACGTGGAAATGGACTCGGCCGGCCGGCTGCTGATCCCGCCCGAGTTGCGCCGCTACGCCTCGCTCGAAAAGCGCGTCGTGCTGGTCGGGCAGGGTACCCACTTCGAGATCTGGAACAACGAGCAGTGGGAACAGCAGATCGAGCAGATCGTGGCGCAGGGCGACAGCCTGCTGCCGCCGGGAATGGAAAAATTCTCGCTTTAGATGACGACGTCATTGCAGCACGCGCCGGTGCTGCTGGAAGAAGCGGTAAGCGCGCTCGACGTGCACGCGGAAGGCATCTACGTCGACTGCACGTTCGGGCGTGGCGGACACAGCCGGGCGATTCTCGCGCGGCTCGGTACGGAAGGTCGGCTGATCGGATTGGATCGCGATCCGGCAGCCGTTAGCGCAGGCAGGGACATCCTCGATGGCCGCTTCGACATCGTGCACGCAGCCTTTTCCGAGCTCCGGGACGTGCTTGCGCGTTTTGCCATCGACGCGGTGGACGGCGTTCTGCTCGATCTCGGCGTTTCGTCCACGCAGCTCGACGATCCGCAGCGCGGCTTTTCGTTCCGGCATACAGGCCCGCTCGACATGCGCATGGACACGAGCCGCGGTGAGAGTGCGATGCAGTGGCTGGCCGCTGCCGGCGAGGGCGAGATCCGGGAGGTAATCGCGCGCTATGGCGAAGAACGGTTTGCTAAACAGATTGCAGCAGCGATTGTTGCGGCTCGAGCGCAGCGACCTGTTGCATCCACACGCGAGCTTGCCGCGATCGTGGCAAAGGCGGTCCGCACACGCGAGGCTCGCCAGGATCCGGCGACGCGCACCTTTCAGGCTGTACGGATTCACGTCAATCAGGAGCTTGCGCAATTGGCGCTAGTGTTGCCGCAAGCGCTCGATGCCTTGCGCCCGGGCGGCCGGCTCGTGGTGGTGAGCTTCCATTCGCTCGAAGACCGGATCGTCAAGCGGTTCATGCGCGACCAGGCAGCAGTCGACCGGTTACCGCTGGACCTGCCGGTGCGAGCGCGCGATCTGCCGCGGGCGCGGGCGCGCATCGTCGGCAAGCCGGTTCGGCCTCTAGCGCGTGAGGTCGCGGCCAATCCACGCGCCCGCAGCGCCATCATGCGGGTGGCGGAACACCTATGAGCGCCGCGCCCATCGGCCCTGTCGCAAGTCCGCGCCGTGGGCTGCATCGTGGCGCACCGAGCCTTGCGGCGGTCAGGAGAAGCACGTGGCGCGGCTGAATCTCCTTCTGCTGGCGGTCGCGATCGCCTGCGCGCTCGCGACGGTCGCCGCGCATCACCAGTCGCGCAAGCTTTTCGTCGCGCTGGAAAAGGAACGCGCCCGCACCAAGCAACTGGAAATCGAGTTTGGCCAGCTTCAGCTCGAAGCCAGCACCTGGGGCATGCAGGCGCGGATCGAACGGGTAGCGAGCGCGCAACTGAACATGCGCGCGCTCAGTCCCAACCGGATCCAGATGCTCGTTCCTGGCGAGCAGGTGGCGGCGAAATGAGCTCGGCCGCGAATCCGGTATTGCGGCTGCGTTTTCCGATCTGGCGCTCGCGCCTGCTGCTCGCGATCCTGCTCGCATGGATGCTGGCGCTGGTCGTTCGGGCTGTGTATTTGCAAGGGTTGAACAACGATTTCCTGCAGCAGAAGGGCGAATCGCGCTACAGCCGGGTGGTGGAAATCAGCGCGCACCGCGGTCGCATCACCGATCGGCACGGTGAGCCGCTGGCGATTTCGACCGCAGTCGAATCGGTCTGGGCGAGCCCGCCGGATTTCGATCCGAGCGCGGACCAGCTCAAACGCCTCGCTCGCCTGCTCGGGGTCGAAGCCGACGACATCAGGCGCCGGGTAGCGGATCAGGAACGGGAATTCGCTTACCTGCGCCGTCAGCTTCCGCCCGAGCACGCCGCGCGCGTCGTGGAGCTCGACATACCGGGCGTGTTCCTGCAGCGCGAGTACCGCCGCTACTATCCGGCAGGCGAAGTGACCGCACACTTGATCGGCATCACCGACATCGACGACAGAGGCCAGGAAGGGCTCGAGCTGGCCTATCAGGACGAGCTGGTGGGCAAGCCCGGCAGCCGGCGCGTCATCAAGGACCGGCTCGGCCGGATCGTCGAGGACGTGGAAAGCATCCGCGCCCCGCAGCAGGGACGCGACCTCACGCTCTCGATCGATCTCAAGATCCAGTACACCGCTTACCGGGAGCTGAAGCGAGCGCTGGAAGAGCACAAAGCCAAGGCGGGCGGCATCGTTGTGCTCGACGCACGCACCGGTGAAGTGCTCGCGATGGCCAACCTGCCGGCCTACAACCCGAACAACCGCGGCCGCATCGATCCGTATCGCTCCCGCAACCGCGCACTGATCGATCTGTTCGAGCCGGGATCGACGCTCAAGCCGTTCACGATCGCCGCCGCGCTCGAGGCCGGCCGGGTACAGCCGGACACGATCGTGCCGACCGGCAACGGCCGCATGATGGTCGGGAAGAGGGTGATCAGCGACGTCCATCCCGCGGGCGCCATCACGGTGGCGCAAGTCATCCAGAAATCGTCCAACGTCGGCGCGGCCAAGATCGCGCTAAGCCTGCCGGCGCAGGCGATGTGGGAGATGTTCGCGCGCTCGGGCTTCGGCAGGGTGCCCGATTCCGGCTTTCCGGGCGAAGGCTCGGGGCGGCTGCGGCCGTATCAGAAATGGAAGCCGATCGAACAGGCGACCATGTCGTACGGTCACGGCATCTCGGTGAGCCTGATGCAGCTCGCGCGGGCCTACACGATCTTCGCCAACGAAGGCGAGCTCAAATCCATCACGCTGCTCAAGCGCGAAGAGCCGGAGGCCGGGACGCAGGTCATTTCGCCCGCGAGCGCGCACGCCCTGAGCAAGATGCTCGAGCTCGCGGTGCAGCCCGGCGGCACCGCGCCGCGCGCGCAAGTCGCCGGCTATCGCGTCGCGGGCAAGACCGGAACGGCGCACAAGCTCGAAAACGGCCGCTATGCCGCCAGCAAGTACGTGTCGTCCTTCGTCGGTTTCGCACCGGCTTCGGACCCTCGCATCATCATCGCGGTAATGATCGACGAGCCATCCGCGGGGCAACACTACGGCGGCGCCGTGGCCGCGCCGGTGTTCCGCGAAGTGGCGGCGGCCACGCTGCGGAGCCTCTCGGTCCCGCCCGATGCACCCACCCTGAACGTGAAGCTGCCCCCGGCCGATGCGCCGCTCATCAAGGAAGAAGTATGGGTGGCGCACGAAGAAACCGGGCCTCGGGGCTAGCCCGGATATTTCACCGGGCCGGCCCGAATTGAGATGAATACTTCGAGAAATGAAGTGATTGAACGAGTAGCCACCAAGTACGATTTGAACATCGGCCTGCACGGGCGCTGGCGGCCGATTTGCGGCCATTTTGGGCATGTCCGTCTTGCCAATAGTCTGGCTATTGGCTGCGACGGCCGAGCCCAAACTGGCTCGCAACTCGACTCGCCATCATCCCGCGCCCCGATGAAATGTCCGGGCTAGACATGGACCCGCGGCAATGGGCGGCGCAGCAATGCCTCGATGGGCTTCGAGGGCATGGAATCGACGCCGTGCGCCTGCGCAACGACAGCCGGCAGGTTCGGCGTGGCGACGTATTCGTCGCGTATCCGGGCGAGCGCCTCGACGGGCGCGATTTCATCGCGGCCGCGATCGCGAACGGGGCGGCAGCGGTTCTGTGGGAGCGGCAAGGCTTCGAGTGGCAGCGGCCGTGGCAGGTTGCGAACATCGGCATGCCGGGTTTGCGCGATCTCGCCGGCGAGATCGCAGCCCTGGCGGCGGGCGAGCCTGCACGCGATCTGTTGATGATCGGCGTGACCGGCACCAACGGCAAGACGTCGTGCAGCCACTGGATCGCGGCAGCCTTGAGTGCGGCCGGCCGGCGTAGCGCGGTCATCGGCACGCTCGGGCACGGATTCTTGGGCGCGCTCGAAGGGCTCGCCAATACGACCCCGGATGCACTCGCCCTGCATCCGTTGCTGGCGCGCTATCGCCGCGAGGGCGCCTGCTGCGTCGCCATGGAAGCTTCCTCGCACGGCTTGGTGCAGGGACGCTTGAGCGGGGCACGGTTCGACATCGCGCTCTTCACCAACCTCACGCGCGACCATCTCGACTACCACGGCGACATGGTGCGCTACGGCGAAGCGAAGGCGCGGCTGTTTAAATGGCCCGGACTGGGATGCGCGGTAATCAACATCGACGATGCCTTCGGCCGCAGCCTGGTGGGGCGGCTTAACGCCAGCCGCGCAGCCGTGCTCACTTACGGTCTGACCGGCGGGACCGTTGCGGGCACGCGCCTGGACCTGCATCGCTTCGGCCTGGAGCTGGAAATTCGCACCCCGTGGGGCGAGGGCGTTGTCCGCAGCCCGCTTTTCGGCGCTCACAATGCCGCGAACCTGCTCGGCGTCGTGAGCGTGCTGATCGCGGCCGATGTTCCATTTGGCCAGGCACTGGAGGCGCTCGAGCGCCTCGCCCCGGTCGAAGGCCGGATGCAGACCCTGGGGGGAGACGACAAGCCGCTCGTCATCATCGACTACGCGCATACGCCCGATGCGCTGGAGCAGGCGCTGACATCCTTGCGCCGGCATTTCGACGCCGGCCGCCTGGTTTGCGTGTTCGGTTGCGGCGGCGAGCGCGATGCCGGCAAGCGACCGCTCATGGGACAGGCGGCGTCCCGTCTCGCGGACGAGGTCGTAATCACCAGCGACAATCCGCGCGCAGAAGATCCCGCCGCGATCATCGCCGAAATTGCCGCCGGCGCACGCCCCCCGCTCGTCCTGGAACCGGACCGGGGCCGAGCGATTGCCGGAGCGATTGCCGGTGCGCAGCGCGAAGACGTGGTGCTCGTCGCCGGCAAGGGGCACGAGCCTTACCAGGAGATCGCGGGGGTGCGCCATTCCTTCAGTGACGCGGCCGTGAGTCGCCTGTGTCTCGATCGCTGGCCCGAGCGCGTTCCCGATCCACTGACTGTCGGGGCGCGCGCATGATGAGCCTGCGCGAGGCGGCCGCAGCCATGGCCGGTCGGCTGCATGGCGAGGATCGGCCGTTTTACGGCGCGGCGACCGACACGCGCTCCATGGCCGCCGGCGCGCTTTTCTTCTCCATCAAGGGCGAGCGCTTCGACGCCGTCCAGTTTCTCGACCAGGCATTCGCGGCCGGCGCGGCCGGCGCCGTGGTGCAAGGCGAGGCACTGCCCGCAGCCGCTGCGCCTCGTTCGCTCATCCAGGTGGACGATACCCGCGCCGCGCTGGGACGGCTTGCGACGTATTGGCGCCGGCGTTTCCGGCTGCCCCTGATCGCGATTACCGGCAGCAACGGCAAGACCACGGTGAAGGACATGATCGCGACGGTGCTGCGCGCCGGCTGCGCCGACCCGGCCGAGGTTCTCGCCACCGAAGGCAATCTCAACAACGACATCGGCATGCCGCTCACGCTGCTGCGGCTGCGGGCCTCGCACCGCTATGCGGTGATCGAAATGGGCATGAACCACGCCGGCGAGATCCGCTACCTGAGCGGCCTCGCGCGGCCGAACGTGGCGCTGGTGACCAACGCCGGCAGCGCGCATATCGGGCTGCTCGGCAGCCTGGAGGCGATCGCCCAGGCCAAGGGCGAGATTTACGAAGGTCTGGATGAAGACGGCATTGCGATCGTCAATGCCGACGACGCGTTCGCCGATTTGTGGCGGAGCCCGAACGCGCACCGGCGCACGATCGATTTTGCGCTCGACGCCCAAGCGCAAGTCACCGGACGCTATGCGGGCCACGCTTTGCATAGCGACATCGTCATCCGCACACCGCGCGGCCAGTGCGAGCTCCGTCTCGATGTGCCGGGCGAGCACAACGTTCGCAATGCCATTGCCGCCGCCGCGGCGGCCTACGCGCTCGACGTGCCGCAAGCCGTCGTCGGCACGGCACTGGCCGCCTTTCGTGCTCCGAAGGGCCGCCTGCAGCGCTGCGCCGGGCGCCATGGCGCGGTCGTGATCGACGACACCTACAACGCCAACCCCGAATCCACACTGGCTGCGATCGCGGTGCTCGCCTCGATGCCCGGGAAGCGCATGCTCGTGCTGGGTGACATGGGTGAGCTCGGCACGGACACGGACGCGAGCCACCTGCGTGTCGGCGAGGCGGCGCGCGCTGCCGCAATCGAGCGCCTGTTCACGCTGGGAGCCGCGAGCGCGTTGGCAGCGGCTGCGTTCGGGCCTTCGGCGCGGCATTTCTCCCGCATCGAAGAGCTCGTTGCTGCGGTCGAGCCCGAGCTCGACGCCGATACCACGGTGCTGGTGAAAGGATCGCGCTTCATGGGCATGGAGCGCGCGGTGCAATCGTTCAAGGCAGAGGCGCCATGACGAGCCGCGGCCGATGCAACGATGAAGTGGGTGCAGGGCGAGGCTTTTCATGCTGCTCGCATTGACGCAATGGCTCGCAACCGAGGTTCGCGCATTCAATGTCTTCGCCTACATCACCCTGCGCGCGGTGCTTGCGTGCTTGACGGCGCTGATCATTTCGTTCGTGGTGGGCCCGGCGATGATCCGCAAGCTCGCGGCCTACAAGATCGGCCAGGCGGTGCGCGACGACGGACCGAGCACGCATCTCACCAAGGCCGGTACGCCGACCATGGGCGGGGCGCTCATTCTGGTCTCGATCATCGTCACCACGCTCTTGTGGGCGGATCTGCGCAACCGCTTCGTCTGGGTGGTGCTGGGCGTCACGCTGGGCTTCGGCCTGATCGGCTGGATCGACGACTACCGCAAGGTGGTTCATCGCAACCCCAAGGGGCTGTCGGCGGCGGCAAAGTTCTCCTGGCAATCGCTGATCGGCCTTGGCGCCGCCGTACTGATCGCCTTCACCGCGAGCCTGCCGGCGCAGACGGCATTCATCGTGCCGTTTTTCAAGACCGTCGCCTATCCGCTCGGGGTCGTCGGGTTCATCGCGATGACCTATTTCGTCATCGTCGGCACCAGCAATGCGGTCAACCTGACCGACGGCCTGGATGGGCTCGCCATCATGCCGACGGTCATGGTCGGCGCCGCGCTGGGCATATTCGCTTACGTCACCGGCAACTCGGTGTTCTCCAAGTACCTCGCCTTTCCCTACATCCCGGGCGCGGGCGAGCTGACGGTGTTCTGCGCGGCGCTGGCGGGGGCCGGGCTCGCCTTTCTCTGGTTCAACGCCTATCCGGCGGAAGTGTTCATGGGCGATGTCGGTGCGCTCGCGCTCGGCGCTGCGCTCGGGACCATTGCCGTGATCGTGCGCCAGGAAGTGGTGCTGTTCATCATGGGTGGCGTGTTCGTGGTCGAGACCTTGTCGGTGATGCTGCAGGTCGCTTCCTTCAAGCTCACCGGCAGGCGCATCTTCCGAATGGCGCCGCTGCACCATCACTACGAGCTGAAAGGGTGGAAAGAAAACCAGGTCGTCGTGCGTTTTTGGATCATCACGATGATGTTGGTCCTCGTGGGACTGTCTACGCTCAAGCTGCGGTGAATTGATGGAAGCGCACGACAACGTAGTTTCGGTGCAGGCTAACTTGCTGCGAGAGCGGCAAGTTAAGGCGAGCTTGCGCAGCCGGCCGGAACCAAAATCAGGTCGTCGTCCGTTTCTGGATCATCACCATGATGCTGGTGCTTGTCGGGCTTTCGACGTTGAAGCTGCGGTGATTGCGTTCGATGGCTGAATCCATGCAGCTGCAAGGCAGAAACGTGCTGGTGCTCGGGCTCGGTGCCACGGGTCTGTCCATGGCGCGCTGGCTCGCGCGCCAGGGCGCACGCGTGCGTGTCGCCGACAGCCGCAACGATCCCCCCAACGCTTCGCAACTGCGCGCGGAGCTACCCGACGCACGCCTGGACACCGGACCCTTCCGGTCCGCGAGTTTCGATGCGATCGATCTCGTCGCGGTCAGCCCCGGAATCGCCCTGAGCGAACCCGCGCTCAAGCAGGCGCTGGACGATGGCCTGCCGGTCGTCGGCGACGTGGAGCTGTTCGCGCACGCGAAGGATGCAGCCTCGAGAGTCATCGCCGTCACGGGCTCGAACGGCAAAAGCACGGTCACGACGATGGCCGGCTCGATGTGCAAGGCGGCCGGCGCGCGCACCGTGGTAGCCGGCAACATCGGGCTGCCGGTGCTGGATGCGCTGAGCGAGGCAACGCAGGCCGAGATCTATGTGCTGGAGCTTTCCAGCTTTCAGCTGGAAACGACGTGCTCGCTCGATCCAGCCGCAGCGACGGTGCTGAACGTGAGCGAGGATCATCTCGATCGCTACGACGGCATGCAAAGCTATGCGCGGGCGAAGGCGCGGATCTTCCAGGGGAGCGGCGCGCAGGTGCTGAACCGCGAAGATGGCTGGAGCATGGGTATGCGCCTGCCCGACCGGCAGGTCGTGACCTTCGGTCTGAACGCACCGCAAGGGTCGCGCGATTGGGGCATCGTGTCGGACGCGAGCGGCGCGTTCCTCACCCAGGGCGGCCGCCGCGTCATGGCGTTGTCCGAGCTCGGCGTTCCCGGATTGCACAACGCCGCCAATGCGCTCGCGGCACTCGCGCTGTGCACGACGCTCGGCCTGCCGGAATCACCCATGGTCGGCGCCTTGCGCGCGTTTCGCGGGCTGCCGCACCGCCTGCAGCCGGTCGCGGTCTGCGGAGAAGTCACCTTCTACGATGATTCCAAGGGCACGAACGTGGGCGCCGCCGTGGCCGCGCTGTCCGGGCTCGGCCGCACCAGCGTGCTGATCGCCGGGGGCGAGGGCAAGGGGCAGGATTTCACGCCTCTGGCGCAGGCCGTGCAGCAGCACGCCCGCGCGGTGGTGCTGATCGGGCGCGATCGCGACCGCATTCGCGCGGCGCTCGCCGCGAGCGGTGTCGCGCTCATGGCGGCCGACACGCTCGAGGACGCGGTCGGCATCGCGTACGCGGCCGCCATGCCGGGCGATGCCGTGTTGCTCTCGCCGGCCTGCGCGAGCTTCGACATGTTTCGCGACTATCGCCACCGCGGCGAAGCATTCGCGCGCATCTCGCGTGCGTTGGCACAACGCTCGGGGGGACGGCATTGAATGTTCTATCGCGACGTTCAGCGCATCCAGCCGCCCGCGGAGTACGACCGGGGAATCGTCGGCGTGACTGTCGCGCTGCTCTCGCTCGGGATCGTGATGGTGTACTCCTCGTCGATCGCAATGGCCGAGGCGGCTCGGCACACCGGCCACCAGTCGGCCTATTTCCTGCTCCGGCACACGCTGTTCGTGGCCGTGAGCGTGGCCATCGCGGTCGCGGCATTCCAGGTGCCGATCCGCATCTGGCAGCGCTACGCGCCGTTGCTGTTCCTGTCCGGCATGTCTTTGCTGGTGCTCGTCCTGGTGCCCGGCATCGGCCGCGAGGTGAACGGCAGCCAGCGCTGGTTGCCCTTGGGCTTGCTCAATCTGCAGCCCTCCGAGGTCATGAAGTTCTTCGTTGTCCTGTATGCCGCGGACTATACGGTGCGCAAGGCGGCCTACATGGGCAGCTTCAAGAAGGGCTTCGCGCCGATGCTGGTCGTGATGCTGTTCGTCGGCGGGCTGCTGCTGCGCGAACCGGACTTCGGTGCGTTCGCGGTCATCACCGTGATCGCAATGGGGATCCTGTTCCTCGGCGGAATGAACTGGCGGCTGTTCGCCGGCCTCGCTGCGCTGCTGGTGGTGGGATTCGTCATGCTGATCCTCACCTCGCCTTACCGCATGCAGCGCATCCTTGGCTTCATGGATCCCTGGGCGGATCCGTATGGGCGCGGCTATCAGCTGTCGCACGCGCTGATCGCGTTCGGCCGCGGCGAGTGGTTCGGCGTGGGGCTGGGCGGCAGCGTGGAAAAGCTGTTCTATCTGCCCGAAGCGCATACCGACTTCCTGCTCGCTGTGATCGCCGAGGAGCTCGGCTTCGCCGGGGTGGCAGTCGTGATCGGGCTCTTCTGCTGGCTCATCCTGCGCGCGTTCGCGATCGGGCAGCAGTCGGCGATGCTGGAGCGGCTGTTCGCGGCGCTGGTCGCGCAAGGTATCGGCTTGTGGATCGGCGTGCAGGCGATCATCAACATGGGCGTGAACATGGGCGTGCTGCCGACCAAGGGACTCACGCTGCCGCTCATGAGCTTTGGCGGCAGCGCGATCGCCGCCAACTGCTGCGCGCTCGCCGTGCTCCTCCGGATCGATTGGGAAAACAGGCAATTGATGCGGGGCCGGACAGTATGACGGGCCCGCGTGAGTTGCCTGTTTCGGCGCAGGCTAATGCGTACGCAGTACGCGTTACGCCGGAGCCAAAATCGCCCGATTCGACGTCGAACCGTATGAAGGTTCGATCCGTGCATGAGTTGGTGGTTTCGGCGCAGGCTAATGCGCACAAAGTGCGCGTTACGCCGGAGCCGGAATCGCCAATCGATGCAAGGCAGGACGGCATGACGACAGGCAACGTCCTTGTCGTCATTCCCGCGAAAGCGGGAATCCAGGGCGGCGTAATCAGCCTGGATTCCCGCGTCCGCGGGAATGACGGGCTCCTTGCGAAGCGCGACGCCGACCGCAGGTGCCGAGCGTGACCCGTGCAAAAAACCATCCTCATCATGGCCGGCGGGACAGGCGGTCACATCTTTCCCGGGCTTGCCGTGGCGGAAGAGCTGTCCGCGCGCGGCTGGCGCGTGGTGTGGATGGGCGTGAAGAGCGGCATGGAGGCGCGCATCGTGCCGCGCAGCGGCTACGAGATGCGCTTCGTCGAGTTCCAGGGCGTACGCGGCAAAGGCCCGATCAGCTTGGCACTCCTTCCATATCGAGTGCTGCGGGCGTTCTGGCAGTCGGCAAAGGCGATCCGTGCGCTGCGTCCCGACGTGGTGCTCGGCATGGGCGGCTACATCAGCTTCCCCGGCGGCATGATGGCGTCGGCGTTGAACCGGCCGCTTGCGATCCACGAGCAGAACTCGATCGCCGGAACGAGCACGCGCTTGCTCGCGCAGATCGCCGATCGCGTGCTTGCGAGTTACGAATCGACCTTCGGCGCCAGGCGACGCGTGGTCGTGACGGGCAATCCGATTCGGGCGGCCTTCACGTCGCTGCCCTCGCCGCAGGCGCGCTTCGCACAGCGCACCGGGCCCCTTCGCATCACCGTCCTGGGCGGCAGCCTGGGCGCGAAGGCGCTGAACGACGTCGTGCCGCAGTCGCTCGCCTCGATGCCGGCGGCGCAGCAGGCCCAGGTTCTGCACCAGGCGGGCGAACAACACATCGACGCGGTGAAAGCAGGCTATCGGGATGCGGGCGTCGCAGCGCGCTGCGTGGCCTTCGTCGAGGACGTGGCGGCCGAGTTGATGGCCTCGGATCTGGTGATATGCCGCGCCGGCGCAACCACGCTGGCCGAACTGACCGCGGTAGGTGTCGGCTCGATACTCGTGCCGTTCCCGTTCGCGATCGACGATCACCAGACGCACAACGCGCGCAGGCTGGCTCAGGCCGGTGCGGCGATCGTATTGCCGCAACCCGAGCTCTCGCCGCAGCGGCTGGCCGGGCTGATCGCATCGCTCGACCGCGCGCGGCTCGTCGCCATGGCGTGCGCGGCGCGGGCACTGGGCAAGCCCGATGCGGCGCAGAAGGTGGCCGAGGTGTGCATCGAGCTTGCCGCCGGAGTGCGTCGATGAGCGCAAGCCGCAGCCAATCCGCAGCTATGGCAGCCCGGTTCCCGGCGCATCGCACGGAGGCCCACTGACCGATGCGACACAAGGTCAAGCGCGTGCATTTCGTGGGCATCGGCGGCGCCGGCATGAGCGGCATCGCCGAAGTGCTGATCAACCTCGGCTACGAGGTGAGCGGCTCGGATCTGGTCGAGAGCACGACCACGCGGCGGCTGTCCGAACTCGGCGCGCAGATCGCGCGCGGACACGACGCAGCCAACGTGGAGACGGCGGATGTGGTCGTGGTTTCGACGGCGGTCGCGCCCGACAACACCGAAGTCGTGCGCGCGCGCGAGCTGCAGATCCCGGTCGTGCCGCGCGCGCTGATGCTCGCCGAGCTGCTGCGCTTCAAGCAGGGCATCGCGGTTGCCGGCACCCATGGCAAGACCACGACCACGAGCCTGGTGGCATGTGTCCTGGCCGAGGCGGGAATGGACCCGACGTTCGTGATCGGCGGGCGCCTGGTGAGCGCCGGATCGCACGCGAAACTCGGCGGCGGCGAGTTCATCGTAGTGGAAGCGGATGAATCGGACGCTTCCTTCCTGCATCTGCACCCGGTGCTGGCGGTGGTGACCAACATCGATGCCGATCATATGGAGACCTACGGCCACTCGATCGAGCGGCTGCGCGAGAGCTTCGTCAATTTCCTGCAGCAGCTTCCGTTCTACGGCATGGCGGTGCTGTGCAGCGACGACGCCAACATCAAAACACTCATGCCGGCGGTGGCGAAGCCGATCATCACCTACGGTTTCGATCCGGACGCGCAGATCCGCGCCGTCGATGTCGTCCATCGGGCTGGCCGGATGCAGTTCCGCGTGCTGCGCAAGTTGAATCCGGGCCGCGCCGAGGAATACGCGGACCTCTGTATCGATCTCAATCTCCCCGGCGAGCACAACGTGCTCAATGCGCTCGCGGCCATTGCGGTCGGAATGGAAGTGGGGGCGTCGGATGCCGCCATCGCGAAGGCGCTGCAGGAATTCGGCGGTGTGGGACGGCGCTTCCAGCGCTATGCCGATCTGCCGCTGGAAAGCGGCGGCCATGCAAGCCTGATCGACGACTACGGTCACCATCCCGCCGAGATGCAGGCCACGCTGGCGGCGGTGCGCGGCGCGTTCCCCGACCGGCGCATCGTGCTCGCCTTCCAGCCGCATCGCTATACACGCACACGCGACCTGTTCGAGGACTTCGTGCACGTGCTCTCGGATGTCGATTTGCTGCTGCTCACCGAGGTGTATTCCGCGGGAGAGGCGCCGATCGTCGCTGCCGACGGCCGTGCTCTGGCGCGCGCGCTGCGGGTGCAAGGCAAGGTCGAGCCGATTTTCGTCGAGCAGGTGGGCGAACTGGCCGCGGCGATTCGGGCCGCCGCGCGCGATGGCGACGTGATCGTCACCATGGGCGCCGGTTCGATCGGCAACGTGCCGGTGTGGTTGCACAGCGAGCACGACGAGGCGCGAGCGCGATGAACATGGCGGAGGATACGCTGGCGAATCTGCGCGGACAGTGGCGGGCCGACGAGCCGATGTCCCGGCACGTGAGCTGGCGGGCGGGCGGCAAGGCCCGGCGCGTCTATGTGCCCGCGGACCTCGACGACCTCGCCGCCATGATGCGGGCGATGCCGCATGCGGAACCGATGATGTTCGTGGGCCTGGGCAGCAATCTGCTGGTGCGCGACGGCGGTTATCCCGGCACGGTCGTTCTCACGCACGGCGTTCTGAACGAAGTTCGGTTGCAAGGCCAGGCGATCCACGCCGGCGCCGGCGTCGCGAGCCCCAAGGTGGCGCGATTCGCCGCCGTTCACGATCTTGCCGGGGCCGAGTTCCTCGCCGGCATTCCGGGAACCATCGGCGGCGCGCTGGCGATGAACGCCGGCTGCTACGGCGCCGAGACGTGGCTATTCGTGCGCGAGGTCAGTGTGCTGGGCCGCGACGGCGTGGTGCGGCGGCGCGCACGCGACGAATACGAAATCGGCTATCGCCACGTCGCGCTGCGCGCGAGTCCGGGCCAGAGCGAGGAATGGTTCGTTGCCGCGACGTTCCAGTTCGGCTCCGGCCGCGGCGAAGAGGCGCGCGAGCGCATCAAGGATCTGCTGGCGCGCCGCATCGCCACCCAGCCCCTGAATATGCCGAACGCCGGATCGGTGTTCCGCAACCCGCCGGGAGATTTCGCCGCGCGTCTGATCGAAGCGTGCGGGCTCAAGGGCCAGCGCAGCGGCGGCGCGGTGATATCCGACAAGCATGCGAACTTCATCGTGAACGCCGGCAGCGCGTCCGCCGCGGACATCGAAAGCCTGATCGAGCAGGCGCAGACGCGCGTGCTCGAGCGCTTCGGCGTCGTGCTCGAGTGCGAAGTGCGCATCGTGGGGGCGGCATGAGCTTCCCGGGCGAGGGGCGGCGACATGAGCTTCCCGGGCGAGGGGCCCCACGCAGTGGGGATCGACCGCAAAGCGAATGGCGCCGGACACCGAAGGCTTGGCCGTTCATCTACATCAACCGGTTCGGAGGTGCCCGCTTGCGGGGATCGACCGCAAAGCGAACTGCCGCCAGGCCGACGACGGCTCGGCGTTCTCGACTCGATGATCGTTCGGAGGCGGCGCCATGAGCGACGCCGCTCGATTCGGCAAGGTCGCGGTGCTGCTGGGCGGCCGCTCGGCCGAACGCGACGTCTCGCTCGCGAGCGGCGCGATGGTATTGCGGGCGCTCAAGTCCCGGGGCGTGGATGCGCACGCCTTCGATCCCAAGGACCGCAGTCTGCCCGAGCTCATCGCCGAGCGCTTCGAACGGGTTTTCATTGCGCTGCACGGCCGCTTCGGCGAGGACGGCACGGTGCAAGGCGTGCTCGAGTGGCTCGACTTGCCCTACACCGGCAGCGGCGTGCTCGCCAGTGCGCTCGCCATGGACAAATGGCGCACCAAGCTCGTCTGGCAAGCGCTCGGAATTCCGACGCCGGCGCACCGGCTGCTCGACGCTGCGAGCGATTGGGCTGCGGTCGTGGCCGCGCTGGGACTTCCGCTCATGGTGAAGCCCGCGTGCGAGGGCTCGAGCATCGGCATCAGCAAGGTGACGAGCATCGAGCAGCTCGAACCCGCCTATCGGCTCGCCGCCCGCCACGACGCAATCGTGCTCGCCGAGCAGTTCGTCGATGGCGACGAGCTCACCGCGGCGATCCTGGACGACGAAGCGCTGCCGCTGATCCGCCTGGAAACTCCGCGGGTGTTCTACGACTACGAGGCGAAGTACCACGCGTCCGACACGCGCTATCGGGTGCCCTGCGGGCTTGCCGCCGCGGAAGAGCAGGCGCTGCAGTCGCTGGCGCTGGAGGCCTTTCGCGCCGTCGGCGCCACAGGCTGGGGGCGGGTCGATCTCATGCGCGATCGTTCCGGCCGCCCTTATTGCCTGGAGGTGAACACCATTCCGGGCATGACGGACCACAGCCTGGTGCCGATGGCGGCGCGCGCGCAGGGGATCGAATTCGACGAGCTCGTGCTGCGCATCCTGGGGTCGGCGCGTGTACGAGGCTAGCAAGGCGGTGCGAGCGAGCATATGGACGAACGGGTCGGCGCATGCAGGGCTGACAGGCGGGGGATGACGAACGTCGCGCGACATGTGGGACAGGCCGGAAGCACTGAACGCGATCGCGAACGCGCTCTTCGGAGCCGCGTTCCTGGCCATCTTCTATGCGCTCTTCATGGTCGCGGTGCATTTGCCGGTCTTTCCCCTGCGCGAGGTGCGTATCAGCGCGCAACCGGCTCATGTGCAGCGAGCCGAAATCGAGGCGATCGTGCGGCAGCAATTGCGCGGGAATTTCTTCACCCTGGACCTAGCGCGGGCGCGCAAGGGCTTCGAGAGCATTACCTGGGTGCGCAGGGCGGACGTGCGCCGGCAATGGCCCGATCGACTCGACGTCACGCTGGAAGAGCACGTGCCGCTTGCGCGCTGGGGAACGCTGGGACTGGTGAACGCGCAAGGCGAAGTGTTCCACGCGCACTACGAGGGAAAGCTACCGGCGTTCAACGGTCCGAACGGGGCGGCGAAGGAAATGGCCATCCAGTACGCCTATTTCCGTCGCAGTCTGGAGCGGATCGGCCGCGAGCCCGTGCAGGTGAACCTGTCGGCGCGCCGCGCCTGGTCGATCCGGCTCGACGGGGGGACGGCGCTGGAGCTCGGACGCGCCGACATCGAAGGGAGGCTTGCCCGCTTCGTGCAGAGCTATACCCAGGCAGCCAGCTTGCTCGGGCGGCCCATGGAGTACGTGGATCTGCGCTATGCGAACGGCTTTGCGGTGCGGGTACCGGAGCTCGCGCGCGCCGAGGCGAAGGAACGACGTAAATGACCAGACCGAAGGACAGCAAGAACCTGTTGGTCGCACTCGACATCGGGACCTCGAAGGTGGTCGCCATCGTCGCCGAGATCAGGGACGACGACACGGCCGAGATCATCGGCATGGGCAGCCAGCCGTCCAGGGGGCTGAAGAAGGGCGTGGTGGTGAACATCGAATCGACGGTGAACGCCATCCAGCGCGCGCTGCAGGAAGCCGAGCTGATGGCCGACTGCAAGATCCGCGAGGTCTACGCCGGCATCGCGGGCAGCCACATCAAGAGCTACAACTCGCACGGCATGGTGGCGATCAAGGACAAGGAAGTCACGCAGCAGGACGTGCTGCGCGTGATCGAGACCGCGCGGGCGGTGAACATCCCGACCGACCAGCAGATCCTGCACGTGCTCAACCAGGAATTCATCATCGACGGCCAGGAGGACGTGCGCGAGCCGCTCGGCATGAGCGGCGTGCGGCTGGAAGTGAAGGTGCACATCGTCACGGGTGCCGTGTCGGCGGCGCAGAACATCATCAAGTGCGTGCGCCGCTGCGGGCTGGAAGTGCGCGATCTCATCCTGCAGCCACTCGCTTCCGCGACCGCCACGATTTCCGAGGACGAGAAGGATCTCGGCGTGTGCCTGGTCGACATCGGCGGCGGCACCACCGACATGGCGGTGTTCACCCACGGCGCCATCCGCCATACCGCGGTGATTCCGATCGCCGGCGACCAGATCACCAACGACATCGCCATGGCGTTGCGCACGCCGACCAAGGACGCCGAGGAGATCAAGATCAAGTACGGCTGCGCGCTGCGCCAGCTCGCCGATCCGGAGCAGATGGTCGAAGTTCCCGGCGTCGGCGATCGCGGGCCGCGCCAACTTTCGCGCCAGACGCTCGCGGAAGTGATCGAGCCGCGCGTGGAGGAGCTGTACTCGCTGGTGCAACGCGAGCTGCGCTCGAGCGGCTACGAGGAGCTGCTGTCCTCCGGGGTGGTCGTCACAGGCGGCTCGGCGGTCATGCAGGGCATGGTCGAGCTCGGCGAGGAGCTCTTCCACATGCCGGTGCGCCTCGGCGTTCCGCGCTATCTCGGCGGGCTCGCCGGAGTCGTCTCCACGCCGCGCTATTCCACCGGCGTCGGCCTGCTGCTCACGGGCCTGGAGCAGCACCGGCACAACGAACTGGTCAAGTTGCAAAGCGGATCGATAGGGCAGGTGTTCGAACGGATGAGAAGCTGGGTCACCGGAAATTTCTAGCAACCGAGGGTCGCGGCAACGCGCTCGCAGCAGCCAACGACAAAGGAGAAGCAGATGGCATTTGAATTCATCGAGGCGCAATCCCAGGAAGCAGTCATCAAGGTGTTCGGCGTCGGAGGATGCGGCGGCAACGCGGTCGACCACATGATCGACAAGGGCGTGAAGGGCGTCGAATTCATCGCGGCCAATACCGATGTTCAGGCGCTGCGGCGCAATCAGGCCAAGGTGCAGCTGCAGCTGGGCTCCGACATCACCAAGGGCCTCGGCGCCGGCGCGGACCCCGAGATCGGGCGCGCCGCCGCGATGGAGGACCGGGACCGCATCGCCGAGCTCATTCGCGGCGCCGACATGCTGTTCCTGACCGCCGGCATGGGCGGCGGTACCGGAACGGGCGCAGCCCCGGTGGTCGCGCAGGTCGCCAAGGAGCTGGGCATCCTCACGGTGGCGGTCGTCACCAAGCCCTTTTCCTTCGAGGGCAAGCGGCAGAAGCTCGCGCAGGAGGGGCTCGAGCTGCTGACCGAGCACGTCGACTCGCTCATCGTCATCCCGAACGACAAGCTGATGCACGTGCTGGGCGAGGACATCACGGTCGATGACGCGTTTCGCGCCGCCAACGACGTGCTGCACGGCGCGGTCGCGGGCATCGCCGAGATCATCAGCTGCCCCGGCATGATCAACGTGGATTTCGCCGACGTGCGCACGGTCATGTCCGAGATGGGCATGGCGATGATGGGTTCGGCCTGCGCTGCCGGGGTGGATCGCGCGCGCGTCGCGGCCGAGCAGGCGGTGGCCTGCCCGCTGCTCGAGGACATCAACATCCGCGACGCCCGCGGCGTGCTGGTCAACATCTCGGCGGCCAGGGGCACCCTGAAGATGAAGGAGATGCACGAGGTGATGAACACCATCCGCGCTTTCACGGCCGACAGTGCGACCGTGATCGTGGGCGCGGTGTTCGAGGACAACCTCAACGACGAGCTGCGCGTGACGATCGTCGCGACCGGATTGGGCGCCGCGGTAAACCGCCAGCAGCCCAAGGCGTTAAGCGTCGTGAAGACCGGTACCGACAACTCGCCCGCGATGGAGCCCGGCGAAGTGGATTACTC
Organism: Betaproteobacteria bacterium; assembly: GCA_009377585.1. Lineage (NCBI taxonomy): Bacteria > Pseudomonadati > Pseudomonadota > Betaproteobacteria > Betaproteobacteria bacterium. The sequence continues at coordinate 53,607 of WHTS01000017.1, read as the reverse complement.
GGTGCTGGATCAGACACCGGCCATCATGCGGCGCAATCGCGCCACGGTGGAGGCTCTGAAGCACTCCGGCGTGGAAGAGCTGGACATACCGGCGTTTCTGCGCAAGCAGGCCGATTGAAATGCGCGCCGCCGTTGCGCGCAACACCGGCCCCGCACGCGCCTTGTTGCGGGTGCGGGAGATGCGGTTGGTTGCAATGCAGCAAGCGTGCTACACTCGATCGGCTCAACTATCAGTGCGACTATCGGTGCAACTGCCACGAACGTCAAGACGCGTGCCAGGATGATCAAGCAACGCACATTGAAGTCCAAAATTCGGGCCGTCGGTGTGGGATTGCACTCGGGCGAAAAGGTCGTGCTGACGTTGCGTCCCGCCTCGGCCGACACCGGGATCGTTTTTACGCGCACCGATCTCGATCCGCCGGCGCACGAGCGGGCGCAAGCGAGCTCGGTCGTGGACACGCGGCTCTCCACCTGCATCCAGGTGGGCTCGGCGCGCATATCGACGGTCGAGCACCTGATGTCGGCGTTCGCCGGCCTCGGCATCGACAATGCCTATGTCGACGTGGGCGGCCCCGAGATACCGATTCTGGACGGTAGCGCGGGGCCGTTCGTGTTCCTGATCCAGTCTGCCGGTATCGAGGAGCAGAAGGCGCCCAAGCGCTTCATCCGCATCCTGCGTCCGGTGGAAGTGCGTGACGGCGACAAATGGGCGCGCTTCGATCCCTACCATGGCTTCCGCATCGTCTTCACCATCGAGTATCGGCATCCGGTGTTCGCATCGGGCCAGCAGAGCGTATGTGTGGACTTCGCCGACACTTCGTATATCGACGAGGTGAGCCGCGCACGAACTTACGGCTTCATGCAGGATGTCGAGACCATGCGCGAGCAAGGCCTGGGGCTCGGCGGCAGTCTCGACAACGCCATCGTGATGGACGAATACCGGGTGCTCAACAACGACGGGCTTCGTTACGACAACGAGTTCGTCAAGCACAAGGTGCTCGATGCCATCGGCGACCTGTACCTGCTCGGGCACCCCGTCATCGGCGCCTACTCGGCGCACAAGTCCGGTCACGCGGTGAACAACCTGCTGCTGCGGCAGTTGCTGGCCGAACCCGCAGCCTACGAACAGGTGAGCTTCGGGCGTGGCGAGGCGGCGCCCGCGTTGCTGCAGGCGCGGCTGCAGCCCGTATAGCGGCTGCAGGTTTCGCCGCGCGCGCTCCAACTCGCGCCAGGCACGATGCTGATCGTCATACGGCTGCTCGGCTTTCTCGCCATTGCCACCATCGGTGCGGCGCTGCTTGCCTACGTCATAACGCGCAATCGACGCTGGCTGCGGTTCGCCTTCCAGGTGCTGCGACTCGCGCTGGTCGCCGGCGTGGTGCTGGCGCTGCTCTACATGCTGGAGCGGCTGCTGTAAGCGCGGGCCAGTGTCCTGAGTCCGAGGTTCGTCGCAGCAATCTCGAACATCTGCCCTGAGGCCAAGCGGGCAAAGGTCGAAATCGGCGCCAGACGCAAAGCGAACCACAGCCAGGTTGGACACCTGGCGAGGATTCGCGACAATGTATGGCGTCGATTCTCGGCATCTTTTGCGCGGTGAATTTCGGACTCAGGACACTAGCTGCCGCGCCTGCGCGCGAGGCGTTTCAACGCATCCCGCAAAGGCGAAGGCGGGACGGTGCGCAAAGCTTCCTCGAGGGCGCTCGATGCGGCCGGCGAGAGTCGCATTGCACCTGCGGCCCCGGGACGTTCGACTGCGGCGTCAGCTTGCACTTCGATATGCATTGAATTAAATTCGAGCCCGTGCCGCTTGAAGCCGTCGAGAATCCGGGGCGTCATTTGCCTCAGCTTCGCCGCTACCGCGCCATTGCTGGCGATAATAGTTGCGACGCCCCCGCGAGCCGAACCGACGCGACTGGCTCGGGAAAAAGCGGCGGGCACGGTTTCCAGATAGATTCGCTGCAATTGCTCCAGGCGGCGCGACGCCGCGGCCAGATTGCCGAGAGCGCTATCCGCGCCGAGTATCTCGGATACCTTACGTGCAGGCATGAGCGGCGGGGGGAACGATGAACATCATCCTGGTTTCCAGCCGACGGCCGACGGCCAAGTCCATCACTCTGGGCCGCAGCCATATCGTCGGCGGGTTCGCACTCGTTTTGGCGGCGCTGGTCGTGTTGGCAGTCTTCATCAATTACGCCATGTTGCGTTACGCAGCGCAGTCGCACGATCCACTGTTGTCATCGTTATTCTCCGATACGACGACGCGCGAGGACAGCGAGCGTACCCAGGCGTACGTGCGCGATAACCTCGATGCCATGGCCACCCGCCTGGGCGAGCTGCAGGCCCAGATCCTGCGCCTGGATACGCTCGGTGAACGCGTGGCGCGCCTTGCCGGCTTCAAGCCGCAGGACTTCCTGTTCGAAATGCCGCCGGCCCGCGGCGGCGCCGTATCGCAACTGCCTTCCGACCCGCTGTCGTTCACCGAGCTGGCGCGCCGGCTCGATTTCCTCGCCCGCGAGGTCGACGAACGCGGTGATTCGCTGGGCTTGCTCGATTCGCTGCTTACGGCCGACAACGTGAAGAAGCAGTTGGCTCCCTCGGTGCTGCCGATTCGCGCCGGCACCTATACCTCCGATTTCGGCTGGCGACTCGATCCTTTCAACGGCCGGCGGGCCTTTCACGACGGCGTGGATTTCATGGCCAAGCACGGAACCCCGATCCTGGCCGCGGCTGCGGGGGTCGTGATCGCGTCGGAGTACCATCCTCAGTATGGTAATATGATCGAGGTCGATCACGGCAACGGTCTGGTGACGCGTTATGCGCACTGCTCCAAGCGCCTCTCCCGGGTTGGCGGTGTCGTCATGAAGGGTATGACGATCGGCGAGGTCGGCAGCACCGGCCGGGTGACCGGGCCGCATCTTCATTTCGAGGTGATCCATCACGGCGTCCCGCAGAATCCGGCGCGGTTCCTGCGTCTATCGGGCTAGGCGCCCATGCCGTTGGCAGCAGGGGGTGGGACATGGTCCTCACCCCCTTTTGCGTTCTGGCGCTCGGACTTGCCGGTCCGGCTGCGAACGCGTGCCGGGCGGGCTGCCAGAGAGCCGAAGCAAGGCGTAATCCGAATGATCCCTGCTTTGTTCAAGAAGCTGTTCGGCAGCCGCAACGACCGGCTGCTGCGTCAGTACGCTCACAGCGTGCGCGCCATCAACGCCTTGGAGCCCGCCATCTCGGCGTTGTCGGATGCGGAGCTGCGCGCGAAGACCGAGGCGTTCAAGGTCCGTTGCGGCAACGGCGAGCCGCCCGACAAGCTGCTTCCCGAAGCCTTCGCCGTGGTCCGCGAAGCCGGCAAGCGAGCCCTCGGCATGCGCCACTTCGACATGCAGCTGATGGGCGGCATCGCGCTGCACCAGGGCAAGATCGCCGAGATGCGAACCGGCGAAGGCAAGACGCTGGTCGCCACGATGCCCGCATATCTCAATGCGCTTTCCGGCCAAGGCGTGCACATCGTCACCGTGAACGACTACCTCGCGCAGCGCGACGCCGACTGGATGGGCAAGCTCTACGGCTTCCTCGGCATGACGGTGGGCGTCAACCTGTCGCAGATGGAGCACGACAGAAAGCAGCAAGCCTATGCCTGCGACATCACCTACGGCACCAACAACGAGTTCGGCTTCGACTACCTGCGCGACAACATGGTCTATCAGCCGTCGGAACGCGTGCAGAGGAAGCTCGTGTACGCGATCGTGGACGAGGTCGATTCGATCCTGATCGACGAGGCGCGCACGCCGCTCATCATTTCGGGCCAGGCCGAGGACACCACCGACATCTATCTCGCCATCAACCGCATCGCCCCCAAGCTCGTGCGGCAGAAGGAGGAGAACGCAGACGGGGACTTCTGGGTGGACGAAAAGAACCACCAGGTGATCCTGTCGGAGGACGGACATGCGCACGCCGAGGAGCTGCTGGTCGAGGCCGGCATGCTCACCGAGGGCAGCAGCCTGTACGACGCGCACAACATCACGATGGTGCATCACCTCAATGCGGCGCTGCGCGCACGCACGCTCTTCCACCGCGACCAGCACTACGTGGTGCAGAACGGGGAAATCATCATCGTCGACGAGTTCACCGGGCGGTTGATGCCGGGCCGGCGCTGGTCCGACGGGTTGCACCAGGCGGTCGAGGCCAAGGAGGGGGTGGAGATCCAGCGCGAGAACCAGACGCTCGCCTCGATCACCTTCCAGAACTACTTCCGCATGTTCGGCAAGCTCGCCGGCATGACCGGAACGGCCGACACCGAGGCCTACGAATTTCAGCAGATCTATAGCCTCGAGACGGTCATCATCCCGACGCATCGTTCGATGATTCGCGCCGACAGGATGGACCAGGTCTACCGCACGGCCAAGGAACGTTACCAGGCCGTCATCAACGACATCCGCGATTGCCATGAACGCGGCCAGCCCGTCCTGGTGGGCACGACCTCGATCGAGAATTCGGAGCTGCTCTCCGGCATACTCGATACCGACAAGCTGCCGCACAACGTGCTGAACGCGAAGCAGCACGCGCGCGAAGCCGAGATCATCGCCCAGGCGGGCCGGCCGAAGATGGTCACCATCGCCACCAACATGGCGGGGCGCGGAACCGACATCGTGCTGGGCGGCAATCCCGAGCCCGAGATCAACGCCGTACGCGCCGACGAGGCGCTCGATGAGACCGCGAGGCAGACGCGCATCGATGCGATCCGAAGCCACTGGCAGGAGCTGCACGACCAGGTGGTGAAGGCCGGCGGCCTGCACATCATCGGCACCGAGCGGCACGAGTCGCGGCGCGTCGACAACCAGTTGCGCGGCCGTTCGGGCCGCCAGGGCGATCCGGGATCGAGCCGCTTCTACCTGTCGCTGGAGGATCCGCTGTTGCGGATTTTCGCCTCCGAGCGCGTGGCATCGATCATGGACCGACTCAAGATGCCCGAGGGCGAGGCGATCGAGCATCCGTGGGTCACGCGCGCGATCGAGAACGCGCAGCGCAAGGTGGAGGCGCGCAACTTCGATATCCGCAAGCAGCTGCTCGAATACGACGACGTCGCCAACGACCAGCGCAAAGTCATCTACCAGCAGCGCAACGAGCTGTTGGAGGCGACCGACATCAGCGAAACGCTGCACGCCATGCGCGCCGACGTGGTGAACGCCGTGGTGGCCGCGCACATTGCGCCCGAGAGCCTGGAAGAGCAGTGGGACATCGCGGGGCTGGAGAAGGCGCTCGCGCAGGAGCTGAATCTGCAATTGCCGGTGCAGGAATGGCTGAAGAACGACTCCGACCTCGACGAGGAGAAGCTGCGCCATCGCATCATGGACGCCGCGCACGCGGCTTACGATGCGAAGATCGTGCCGGTGGAACCGGAGGCGATGCGGCATTACGAGCGCGCGATCATGCTGCAAAGCCTGGATACCCACTGGCGCGAGCACCTCGCCCAGCTCGACTATCTGCGGCAAGGGATTCACCTGCGCGGCTATGCGCAGAAGAATCCCAAGCAGGAGTACAAGCGCGAAGCGTTCGAGCTTTTCGCCGACATGCTGGAGCGGATCAAGAACGAGGTCACCAAGCATCTCATGACCGTGCAGGTGCGCACACGCGAGGAAGTCGAGCAGGCCGAGCGGCTGCCCGCGGTCGAGAACGTGCAATATCAGCACGCCGATTACGCCTCCGCGGCCGCTGGTGGGGAAATGGCCGAGGGCGACGACGTGGCCGTGGCGGAAGCGGAGAAACCGCAGCCGTTCGTGCGCCGCAGCGGCAAGGTCGGGCGCAACGATCCTTGCCCGTGCGGTTCGGGCAAGAAGTACAAGCACTGCCACGGGCGGCTGAGCTAGGAGGATCGGCACCATGGCCGTCAATCTCGCCCTACCGGATGCGCGCGCATTGGCTTCAATCGAAGGCGTGACGCTCGGAGTCGCCCGCGCCAACATCCGTAAACCCGACCGCAAGGATCTTCTGATCCTCGGATTGCGAGCGGGCACGACCGTGGCCGGCGTATTCACGCGCAATCGCCTGTGCGCTGCCCCGGTCGTGGTGGCACGCGAGCATCTGGCACGCGAGCATCTGGCACGCGAGCATCTGGCACGCGAGGCCGGCTCGATTCGCGCGCTGGTGGTCAATACCGGCTGCGCGAACGCCGGCACCGGCGCGCAGGGGATCGAGGATGCGCGTGCGGTCTGTGCGGCGGTCGCCGAAGCCATGGGATGCGCGCCCTCGCAGGTGCTGCCGTTTTCGACCGGCGTCATCATGGAGCGCTTGCCGGTCGATCGCATCGTCTCCGGTTTGCAAGCCTGCCGCACGGATCTGCGCGCCGACAACTGGCTGTCCGCCGCGGAAGCGATCATGACCACCGATACGCTGCCGAAAGCCGCATCGCGCAGCGTCGACATGGCGGGCACGGCCGTCAAGGTCACCGGCATCGCCAAGGGCTCGGGCATGATCCGGCCCAACATGGCGACGATGCTGGGTTTCGTCGCGACCGACGCGCCGGTCTCCCCGGCCGCGCTCGATGCGGCAATCGCCCATGCCGTCGAACGCTCCTTCAATTGCATCAGTGTGGACGGCGACACCTCGACCAACGACGCGCTGATCCTGCTGGCGACAGGGACGGCGGAGCTGCCTCGCATCGAGCGCGCTAGAGGCAAGGCGTTCGAGCAGTTGCGCGCCGCGATCACCGAGGTCGCGACCGAATTGGCGCAGGCGATCGTGCGCGACGGCGAAGGCGCCACCAAGTTCGTGACGCTGCAAATCGAAGGCGGAAAGACCATCGACGAATGCCGTCGGGTCGGCTACGCCATCGCCCATTCGCCTCTGGTCAAGACGGCCTTCTTCGCTTCCGATCCGAACCTGGGGCGCATCCTGTGTGCGATCGGTTACAGCGGCATCGACGACCTGGACGTGGATCGGCTCGATCTCTACATCGACGATGTCCACGTCGCCACCGCCGGTGCTCGCCATCCGGAATACGTCGAGGAGGAGGGCAAGCGCGCCATGGCGAAGAGCGAGTTCCTGGTGCGAGTCGACTTGCACCGCGGGGCGCAGCGCGCGACGCTTTGGAGCTGCGATCTCTCGCACGATTACGTGACCATCAACGCCGAGTACCGCACCTGACGCCCTGCGCCGGGCCGGGGAGGCAAGCCCGCGCAGGCTTTCGAATGACCAAGACGAACAGCAGCAACGCACACGAGCTGATGACGCGGGCCGAGCGCCTCATGGAGCGCCTGGAGCTCGTTCTGCCCACGCCGCCGGCCGGGACGGAGTGGAAAGCCGCGATCGCATGGCGCTGGCGCAAGCGCGGCGTGAAAGGCTACCTGCAGCCGATCCCGCAGCCGCACCGCATTCGCCTGGAAGATCTGTGCGGGATCGATCCGCAGAAGCGCCTGGTGGAGCAGAACACGCGCCAGTTCGTGCAAGGGTTGCCGGCGAACAACGTGCTGCTCACGGGCGCGCGCGGCACCGGCAAGTCGTCGCTGGTGAAGGCGCTGCTGAACAAGTATGCGGGCAGGGGGCTGCGCCTGATCGAAGTGGAGAAGCACGATCTGGTCGATCTGGCCGACATCGTCGAGCAGGTCTGCGGCCGACCCGAGCGCTTCGTCGTCTATTGCGACGACCTGTCCTTCGAGGCCGACGATCCGGGCTACAAGGCGCTCAAGGTCGTGCTCGACGGCTCGATCGCTGCAGCGAGCGACAACGTGCTCATCTATGCGACCTCGAACCGCCGCCACCTGATGCCCGAGTACATGCACGAGAACCTGGAGTACCGGCATGTCGACGAGGAAATCCATCCCGGCGAAACGGTCGAGGAGAAGATCTCGCTCTCGGAGCGCTTCGGGCTGTGGGTGTCGTTCTATTCCTTCGACCAGGACGACTACCTCGCCATCGCCGCGCACTGGGTGCGGCACTATGCGCCCGCTGCGGCCATCGACGAGGCGGTGCGCCGCGAAGCGGTGCAGTGGGCGCTCGCCCGCGGCTCTCGCAGCGGCCGCGTGGCATGGCAGTTCGCGCGCGACTATGCCGGCCGCATCGGCATGAAGAAGCGACGCTGACGAGCCTCGTTATCGCGCCCCTCGTCCGTGCCCGCCTCGACGACTTCGCCGGCTACGGCCACCGACCGCGTGCTGCAGGTGGTCGCGGCGGTGGTCGTACGCGAAGACGGACGCTTTCTCCTGGCGCAGCGCCCGGCAGGCAAGGTCTACGCGGGCTATTGGGAGTTTCCCGGCGGCAAGGTCGAGCCCGGCGAGGCGCTTGCGGCCGCGCTTGCGCGCGAGCTCCATGAAGAGCTCGGTATCGAGGTGAAGCAGGCGTATCCCTGGATCACCCGGCATTACGTCTACGCGCATGCAACCGTCGATCTCAACTTCTTTCGCGTGCTCGAATTCCGCGGCGAACCGCATGGGCGGGAGAACCAGGCGCTGGCATGGCAGTCGATCGAGCGCATCGACGTTGCTCCGATCCTTCCGGCCAATGGACCGATCCTCGCCGCATTGCGTTTGCCGAGCGTGTATGCGATCACCGATGCCGCCGGACGCGGCACGGATCGCGCGCTGCACGATCTGGACACGGCGCTGGCGCAGGGGCTGCGCCTGATCCAGGTGCGCGAGCCGCAGTTGAGCCGCTGCGATCTGCGTCGATTTGCCGCAAGCGTGGTGGAACACGCACACGCAGCCGGCGCACGCGTTCTGATCAACGCCGATGTGTCGCTTGCGCAGGAATGCTCGGCCGACGGCGTGCATCTGAAGTCGGCGCAGCTGCGCGCGTTGCGCGAGCGGCCCTCGGCCGCGCTGATCGCTGCCTCATGCCACGACGCGGAAGAGCTCGAGCTTGCGTGCGCCCTGGGCGCAGACTTCGTGGTGCTCGGGCCGGTGGCGCCGACCTTGACCCATCCCGGCGCCGAGGTGCTGGGCTGGGATCGATTCGCGCAGCTCGTACGCGGCTATGCCTTGCCGGTATTCGCGCTCGGTGGCATGCATCCGGACGATATGCAAACGGCATGGCGCGGCGGCGCGCACGGCATCGCGATGCAGCGTGCCGCCTGGGGGAGCTGATCAAACGTCCGAGCGGTCGTTCGGGTCACCGTCGTTGCGCGTTTCGTCCGGCACCCGGTACTGCTCGGTAGCCCACTGGCCGAGATCGATCAGCCTGCAGCGTGCACAGCAGAAGGGGCGGAAACGGCTCTCCGGCCCCCACGGGACCGGAGAGCCGCAGGTCGGACAGGAGACGACGCGCTTGCCGGGCTCGGCCATCGGACTAAAAGCGATCAACAAAACGGGCGCATTGTACCCGCATCGGCCGTGGCGTTGCCTGCGAGGCGAACTGCCCGGCTTGCGAGCGCGCAATGCAAGAACCGCTTTGGGCTTGGCGATGCCTCGTAGCTCCGGGTATGCAGTTCTCCCGCAGCATCGGACATGCTTTCGATCGCAGGCGCAGCCCGCGCCCGGTCAAGATACGGTGCGTTGAGCCCGGGGGTTCTGCGGCGCACTAGCCGCGTCCTGCTCGTCCGACGGAATCGGGGAAACAGGCTGGGCACGCTCGAGCCCGGTCGCCTGCAACACTTCCCGCTCGTCCAGCGACTCGCGCTCGAGCAGCGCCTGCGCCAGTGCGTCTAGCGCATCGCGATGCGCGTTCAGCAACCGTTTCGCTTCGGCGTGGCTCTGGTCGATGATTCTCGCCACCTCGGCGTCGATCGCCTGCGCCGTGTGCTCGCTGAAGGGCTTCGTGCCCGTGAAGGCCTGGCCGCCAAGATAGGGATTGTCGCGTGGTGCGAGCTGGATCAGCCCCAGGTCGCTCATGCCCCAGCGCGTGACCATGCGCCGTGCGAGCGAGGTCGCCTGCTCGATGTCGTTCTCCGCGCCGGTGGTGCGGTCGCCGAAAACGATTTCCTCGGCTGCGCGCCCCCCGAGCATGCCGACGATTCTTCCGCGCAAATAAGATTCCGGGTAGTTGTAGCGGTCGCTCCCGGGGCGCTGGTAGGTGACGCCGAGCGCCTGCCCGCGCGGCACGATCGTCACGCGGCTGACGGGGTCGGCGCCCGGCACCACCAGGCCCAGGATGGCGTGTCCGCCTTCGTGGTATGCGATGCGCTTGCGATCGTCCTCGCTCAACAGGATCGGACGTGCGGGACCGAGCACGATCTTTTCCAGCGCATCGGCGAAATCCTTCTGCCGCACGTGATTCTCGCCGCGCCGCGCCGCCAGCAGTGCCGCCTCATTGACGAGGTTCTTCAAATCGGCGCCCGAAAATCCAGGCGTCGATGCGGCGATTTCCTCCGGGTGGGCGTCGTCGGCGAGCGGAACCTTGCGCGTATGCACCGCGAGGATGGCTTCCCGCCCTCGCTTGTCGGGCAGATTGACGATGACGCGCCGGTCGAAGCGGCCCGGCCGCAGCAGCGCCTTGTCGAGCACGTCGGGCTGGTTGGTTGCCGCGAGCACGATCACGCCTTCGCGGCTGGAAAAGCCGTCCATCTCGGTGAGGATCTGGTTCAGCGTCTGCTCCTGCTCGCTCGAACCGCCGATCGCAACCTGCCCGCGTGCGCGCCCGATGGCGTCGAGCTCGTCGATGAAGATGATCGCCGGCGCGTTGGCGCGCGCTTCCTTGAACAGATCGCGCACCCGCGCCGCGCCCACGCCTACGATCATTTCCACGAACTCGGCGGCGCTCATCGAGAAGAACGGCACGCCGGCCTCGCCCGCGACCGCGCGCGCGAGCAACGTCTTGCCCGTACCGGGCGCGCCGACCAGCAGCACGCCCTTGGGCGCCGTACCGCCCAGACGCGTGTACTTCTCGGGCGCCTTCAGAAAGTCGACGATCTCCACCAGCTCGTTCTCGGCCTCGTCGATTCCGGCCACGTCGTCGAACGTCACCTTGGTTTCGCTTTCCTTGTCGAAGCGGCGCGCCTTGCTCTTGCCGATACCCATGAGCGCGCCGCCCATGCCGCCGCCCTGTTGCGCGGCGCGGCGGAACAGCCAGATGTAAAAGCCGATGAACAGCAGCGCCGGGCCGAATCCGAACAGCAGCGTCAGCAACGGACTGCCGCCCTCCGAGATCGGCGTGGCACTGATCTCTACGCCGTGGTCGATGAGAAAGCGCTCCAGCCCCGGGTCGACGAACGCGGGCAGGATCGTCTCGAAATTGCTCACCTTCCTCGGCTGGTTGGCAACGCCCACCGCATCCGCACGAACCGAACCCGTTGGCAGACATGCGCGGCGGCGAGGCAAGGGGGCGGGCTGTTGTGGGCCGCTTGCGCGCCAGGGTTCGGCGATGGGCGCTTGCTAGAGACTACAGAACGTCAGCTCGAACGGAACGTCGAAATCGGCCGTGCGCGGCCGTTCCCTGCCCGGGCCGGACAGGGTCATGAAGCGGATGTTGAGCGCGTACTTGTTCGCACTGATCTCGGGCACGCAGGCATAGTCGCGCTTCAGCCGTACGCGCAGCATCTGGGCCATGCGTCCGGCCATCATTTGCTGGAATACGCCTTGGGTCGCCATCTGCGCGCTCGACTTGCCGCTTTCGCGCAGCAGCCGCAGCACGATGGTGATCGCGTCGTGAATGGGGCGAAACGGCGCCAGCCACGCTTCCAGGTCGTGACGCCGTTGTTCGGTGTCCTGATTGAGCCAGTAATGATACGAGGGGAGGTCGAATTCGCACACGCCGCCCGGAATGCCGGTGCGCTGCTTGATGCTCATCAGCCACTCGTTGTCGCGCAGGTCCTGGCCGAACTTGCCCGACATCTGGAACAGGCGGGTGGAGGTCTGGTCGATCTCGCGTATCACCTGATCGAGGATGTCGAGCGAGATCGCCGGGTTGTCGCGCAGGCTCTCCAGGCTCTGGCGCTGGCGCTCGAGCTCCTGCAGCAAGTCCGACTTGAGATCGGCCCGGCCAGCGACCTCCAGGATGTCGAACAGCAGAACGAGCGCGACGTGGTTCTCGACCGACTCGGACTTCGCCGTGAAATACCACGCTTTGCGGTACAGGTCTTCCAGGCGCAACAGGGTCCGTACCCGCTCGCTCAGCGGGTATTCATAGCCGATCCGATTCGCGTTGGCTGGCGTCGGCACACTCCTGTCCCCGGATGACATCGCCCTGGTCTTGCCACTCGGCCGCTACCGCAAGCGCCCGAGCGGCACGCTAAGTATGGTTCAATGCCTGCAAAAAATAAAGCTTCAGGGGCGCGCTTCCGGGGCTTTGGCGCCGGGCCGCGACTTGTCCGCAGCCCATTGCAGGTAACGCATGTGCAATCGCTCCACCGCCACCGTGAGCTCGTCGAGCCCTGCATCGTTCACCACCACGTCGTCGGCGAGCGCCAGTCGCGCCGAGCGCGGCGCTTGCGCTTGCACGATGCGCTCCACTTGTTCGCGCGCAAGACCGCTGCGCCGCATGGTGCGTTCGATCTGTATCGCTTCGGGACAATCGACCACCAGCACCCGATCGGCGATGTCGCGATAGGCGTTGGATTCCACCAGCAAAGGGACCACCAGCACCACGTAGGGCGTGCTCGCAGCATGCACCTGCCGGAAGGCTTCGAGCCGGATCATGGGATGCAGGATCGATTCGAGGCTGCGTTTCGCTTCGGGGTCGCCGAATACGAGCGCGCGCATCCGGTCGCGATCGAGGCCGCCGTCCGCCGCCGCAATATCGGCACCGAACCGGGCGACCAGCGCGGGCATCGCCGCGCCGCCGGGCGCGGTGAGGCGGCGAGAGATCACGTCGGTATCCACGACTGCGGCGCCGCGCGCCTGCAACAGGTCGGATACCGCGGTCTTGCCCGAGCCGATCCCTCCGGTGATGATGACGACATAACTCATGGTGCGCTCAGAACAGGTCGAGATAGCGCTCGGTGATCGTACGGCCCCAGAAGAGCGCGATCAAGCCGGCAATGACCAGGTACGGGCCGAACGGGATTGGCATGTCGCGCCCCTGCCGGCGCAGCAACATGAGAACGACGCCGATGAGCGTGCCTACCAGCGACGACAACAGAATGACCAGGGGTAGCGCCTTCCATCCGAGCCAGGCGCCGATCGCCGCCAGCAGCTTGAAGTCGCCGTACCCCATGCCCTCCTTGCCGGTGGCGAGCTTGAACAGCCAGAACACCGACCACAACGCGCAGTACCCGGCCACGGCACCGATCACGGCATCGGCCAGCGTCACCTCGGGCAACAGGTGCAGCAATTGTGCCAGCAACCCTGCCCATACCAGCGGCAGGGTGATGTTGTCGGGCAGGAAGAAGGTATCGAGATCGATGAACGCCAGCGCGATCATCGACCAGGCGAACAGCAGCGCGGCAGCGGCGGTCCAGCCGGGACCGAAATGCCAGCCCACGTAGGCACTGAGCGCGCCGCTCAGCAACTCCACTGCCGGATAGCGTGCCGGGATGCGCATGCCGCACGCCGAGCACTTGCCGCGCAAAGCGAGATAACTCAGGACCGGCACGTTCTCGAGCGCCCGGATGCGGTGATTGCAGCCGGGACAGGCCGATGCCGGCACGATCAGGTTGTAGCGCGGCGTCGCGTTCGGCCTTTCGCCCTCGAGCTCGGCGCACTCTCGCTGCCACTGCCGTTCGAGCATCTTCGGCAGGCGATGGATCACCACGTTGAGAAAGCTGCCGACGACGAGCCCGACGATCGCGCATAGCGCAACGAACGCAACCGGCCGCGCCAGCAGTTCGGCGAGGGCATCCATTCAATCAGCTCGGCCGTCGGCTCGGCAATTCAGCCGCTGCGGCGAACAAAGGCCAACGCCACGCCACAGTGTCCCGGCCAGCAGTCGGCCGCGCCGTGCAGCAACACGACCAGAGGCTCGGACTCGACAAGCGGGACTAGACCACCTGGCCCAGCTTGAAGATCGGCAGGTACATGGCCACCACCATGCCGCCGATCAGCGTACCGAGCACCACCATGATGATCGGCTCCATCAGGCTTTGCAGCGCTTCGACCGCGTCGTCGACTTCGGCTTCGTAGAAGTCCGCGACCTTGGACAGCATCGCGTCGAGCGAGCCCGCTTCCTCGCCAATCGACACCATCTGCACGACCATGTTCGGAAACACGTCCGCGTTCTGCATGGCGACGGTGAGGCTCGTGCCGGTCGAGATCTCGGTCTGGACCTTCTTGGTCGCGGCGAAGTATTCGTAGTTACCGGCCGCACCGGCCACCGAATCGAGCGCCTCCACCAACGGCACGCCGGCTGCGAACATGGTCGCCAGCGTACGCGTCCAGCGCGCGATCGCGCTCTTGCGAATCAGTTCGCCGAAGATGGGGATGCGCAGGAACAGCCGGTCCATGACGATCTGCATCTTGGTGGATCGTCGCCAGGTCCAGAAGAAGGCCCAGATGGCACCGCCGATGCCGGCCGCCATGACGAACCAGTACTCGACGAAGAAATCCGAGATGGCGATCACGATCAGCGTCGGCGCCGGCAGATCGGCGCCGAAGCTCGCAAACACGCTCTTGAACGCGGGAATGACGAAGATCATGATCACCGCGGTGATGACGATGGCCACCACGATGACCGCAATCGGATAGAACAGCGCCGATTTGATCTTGTTCTTGATGGCGAGGATCTTTTCCTTGTAGGTCGCAAGCCGGTCGAGCACGGTGTCGAGAATACCGGCCTGCTCGCCCGCACCCACCAGGTTCACGTACAGGGCGTCGAAATACAGCGGGTGCTTGGAGAACGCCTGCTTCAAGCTGGAGCCGGTCTCGACCTCGGTCTTCACGTCGATCAGCAGGCGCTGGACCGCCGGGTTGGAATGCCCCTTGGAGACGATATCGAACGCTTGCAGCAGCGGCACTCCGGACTTCATCATGGTCGCGAGCTGGCGCGTGAAGAAGGTGATGTCCTTGTCGGAGACCGAGCCGCCGCGCCGGATCGATTGCTTGCGCACCCGCACCACCTTGACGCCCTGGCGGCGCAGCGTTGCGGTGACCTGAGCTTGCCCACCGGCGCGCATTTCGCCGCGCACGGTTTTTCCGGCCTTGTCCTGGCCGACCCAGGAGAACGTCGCCTCCCGCACATCTTTTCGTGGTGCCGCGGCCGTTGCCGTTGCCATAGACGCTCCCCGCTCTGCCTGGCCTTCTGCCCAGCTTTTTCAATGATGCCCTGCACACAGCCGCCTTGTAAAGCGAAGAAGTCAGACCTTAGCTTCGCTATTCAAGAGCTCATTTTCCTTGCGTCGCGGATAGATACGGACGGCTTTTACGACTTTTTCCTGGGTCTGGACAATTTCCAGCGGATAGCCGTCGATCAGCACCGTCGTGCCGGGCTCGGGAATGTCCTGCAAGGCCTCGAGAATGAGTCCGTTCAAGGTCTTCGGTCCATCCAGCGGCAGGGTGAGATTCAACTTTCGGTTCAGCTCGCGCAGCGGCACGCTCGCCTCGACCAGCGTGCTGCCGTCCGGCTGGCGATGGATGAGCCCGCTTACCAGCGGCGAATGGGTGGTGAACTCGCCGATGATCTCCTCCAGGATGTCGTCGATGGTGACCAGCCCCATCAGCTCGCCGTACTCGTCGACCACCAATCCCAGCCGGTCGTGGTTTTCCTGGAATTGCTGCAATTGCGTCAACAGCGGGGTTCCGGCAGGGATGAAGTAGGGCTCGCGCAGCACCGATTCGAGATCCTCGACGTGCAGCTGGTCGAACCTCTTGCCCAGGTTCAGGACCGAGCGCACGTGCAATATCCCGGCAACCTCGTCCAGTTGACCGCGATAGGCGGGCAGCCGGGTGTGATAGCAGGTCGCGATCTGGCGCTGGATAGCGGCCAACGGGTCGGCGAGATCGATCGCTTCGATGTGGCTGCGCGGGGTCATGACGTCGTCGACGGTTATCGACTCCAGCTCGAACAGGTTGAGCAGAATGCTCTTGTGCTTGTTCGGAATGTAGCGGCTGGACTCCAGCACCAGGGTGCGCAGCTCTTCCAGGGTCAGTTTGCTTTCCGCCTCGGACGGGCGTTCCGGCAGCCTGGCGAGCCTGAGCAGCCCGCGCACGAAGAAATTGGTGAAGCCGACGAACGGATACGTCAGCTTGAGCAAGGGTGCCAGGACGAACGAGGCCGGCAGCGCAATCCGCTCCGGATAGGTCGCGCCAACGACCTTGGGCGTAATCTCGCTGAATACCAGGATCAGGAACGTTATGGCTGCGGTGCCGAGTGCCAGGGCAAGCTTGTTCTCGCCGAACAGGTGCACGGTCACGATCGTGGCGAGCATGGCCGCTGCGGCGTTGACCAGGTTGTTGAAGAGCAGGATCACCCCCAACAGCCGGTCGGTGCGATTGAGAAGGTCCTGTGTGAGCTTGGCGCCGGGTCGGCCGGTCTCCACCAGGTGCTTCAGCCGATAGCGGTTGAGCGCCATCATGCTGGTCTCGGCGATGGAGAAGGAGCCTGAAACGATGAGCAGCACGATCAGGGCGATAACGATCGTGCCTAGAGGGAAAGGGTCCAAACGGGTTAGTGCTGTCGGGGGACCGAAGGCAGTATGGCGGCCAGACCCGGCCAGCGTCAAGCCGTGCGCTGCAGCACGACTTCCAGCACGAAGCGGCTGCCGAAGTAGGCCAGAATCAGCGTCAGGAACCCCGCGAGCGTCCAGCGCATGGCGACACGTCCGCGCCAGCCGTACCGCCGCCGGCCCCACAGCAGCGCGCCGAAAAGCGCCCACGAAATCACGCCGAACACGGTCTTGTGATTGGGACTCAGGGGTTTACCGAACACTTCCTCGGAGAAGACGATGCCCGAGGCAAGGCTCAGGGTGAGCAGCACGAAGCCGGCGCCGATCAATTGAAACAGGATGTGCTCCATCGTGAGCAGCGGCGGCAGGCGCGTCAGCGCGGATCGCAGCTGCCCGCCATGCAGGCGCTTTTCCAGCACCGCCATCAGCAGCACGTGGAGCGAGGCGATGGTGAAAAAGCCGTAGGCCAGCATGGAAATGAGCAGGTGCGCCTTGAAGGCCAGCAACTGCGTGTTGGGTAGTGCCCGTGCGCCCGGCGCGGCCAGCGGCAGCAGACAGCCGATGGCGGCGATGGGCATCACCAGCGCCTGCAAGCCCTCCACGCGGTAGACGAAACTGCCGAGCCAGTAGATCAGGACCGATAGCCACACGATGAGCGAGGCGGCATTGCCTAGGCCGAGCCGGACTTCGGGACCCGCCAGGGTCGATTGGTAGAGCAGCACGGCATGCAGCGCGAGCGGCACAAGCACCGCGATCTGCTCCCAAAGACCCGGCCTCAAGGACTTCTCGGCAGCAGCCGGGATGGGACTCGCCCAGCGCGTGCGCCAGAAGTAAGCCGCCAGCGCGCCGTAAACGAGCGCCGTCGCAAGGTAGGCTAAAATCGACGGCGTCATCCTTCGCTTCGCGTCGTTTCCGGGGCGGGGTCCATTCGAATCTCGAGTCGCTGCGCCGTGTTGCCGTGTCTATCTGGCGCGCGCGCAGAGCAAGGCATTATACGGCTCGTCCTTTCTTGATCGTTCCGCGACCATGTTCGATGCATTGACCAGCCGGCTCACCGGCGTTCTCAAGTCCTTGCGCGGCGAGGCTCGCCTCACCGAGTCCAATGTGCAGGAGGCCATGCGCGAAGTGCGCATGGCGCTGCTCGAAGCCGACGTGGCGTTGCCGGTGGTGCGCGACTTCATTGCGCGGGTGCGCGAGAAGGCGCTCGGACAGGATGTGCTGACCAGCTTGACGCCGGGGCAGGCGGTGGTCGGTATCGTCCACCGCGAGCTGGTCGAGCTGATGGGCACAGAGAGCGTGGGGCTCGATCTCGCGGTCAAGCCACCGGCGATCATCCTCATGGCCGGCCTGCAAGGCTCGGGCAAGACCACGTCGAGCGGAAAGCTCGCCAAGCTGCTGCAGGAGCAGGTGCGCAAGAAGGTGCTGCTGGCCAGCGCGGACGTGTACCGCCCGGCCGCGATCGAGCAGTTGCGCACGCTGGCGCAGCAGGTGGAAGCCGATTTCTACGAAGCCCCCGGGGGCCAAGCGCCGGTCGAGATCGCACGCGGCGCGGTCGCCTACGCGCGCACGCATTTCCACGACATCGTGATCGTCGATACGGCCGGACGGCTCACGATCGACCAGGAGATGATGGACGAGATTCGGGCGCTCCATGCCGCGCTCGATCCGGCCGAGACCCTGTTCGTGGTCGACTCGATGCAGGGCCAGGATGCCGTCAATACGGCCAAGGCGTTCGCCGAGGCCCTGCCGCTGACCGGGATCGTGCTCACCAAGCTCGACGGCGACGCGCGCGGCGGGGCGGCGCTGTCGGTGCGCAATATTACCGGCAAGCCGATCAAGTTCGCCGGCGTGGGCGAGAAGCTGAACGGTTTGGAGGCATTTCACCCCGACCGCATGGCCTCGCGCATTCTGGGCATGGGCGACGTGCTTTCGCTGGTGGAGGAAGCCCAGCGCACCGTCGATCGGGCCGATGCCGAGAAGCTGGCGAAGAAGGTCAAGACCGGCAAGGGCTTCGACCTGGAAGACTTCAAGGCGCAAATCGGGCAGATGCGCAAGATGGGCGGCGTGAGCTCGCTCATGGACAAGCTTCCGGCGCAGTTCGCGCAGGCTGCGCAGGGCGCGCAAATGGACGAGAAGACCGTGCGGCGCATCGAGGGCATCATCAATTCGATGACGCCGCAGGAGCGTGCCAAGCCGGAGCTGATCAAGGCCTCGCGCAAGCGGCGCATCGCGGCCGGCGCCGGGGCGAGCGTGCAGGAAGTCAACCGCCTGCTCAATCAGTTCGAGCAGGCGCAAAAGCTCATGAAGATGATGGCCAAGGGCGGTATGACGAAGATGATGCGCAATTTTCGCGGCATGCTGCCCGGTATGCGCTGAGCAGCACCCACGCCGATCGCCGGTCGCCACCGACGCGCAGGCGTTTGCCCGCACGTGCCGGTCGTGTCGACAGGCGCGGGCCGGGCGGCCGCGCAGGCTCGATCCGGCTCTCCGCTTGCCCCCTGCGTGGCTCGCCACGCAATCACGAAGAGCGCGCCGGCAAAGCCGTTAATCGAGCCTGAAACCTTGCTGGCGCACGAAGCCGCCGAAGTTCGCGCGCTCTTCCACCGCATACTGCCGCGCCTTGTCCGCCGACCAGCCGTAGAACTGCGCCTTGCCGAAGCGCTGCGGATCGCGCTGCCGGGCGTACGGCTGCACCGCGTGGCGGCGCGCATCGTACTGCGCGATCTGCTCCTGCAACTGCGCCTCGTCGTAGCGATCGGTATGCAGCGTGACCGACAGCGGCAGCCGCGGGGTGATGCGATTGCCGCGCGCCGGGTAGCCCACGCACAGGCCGGCGAAGGGGAAGACCCACTGCGGCAGCCCAAGCACCTCGGATACCTTGTCGGCGTGGTTGCGCACGTGGCTCACCGGGCAGCAACCGAGCCCTGCGGCCTCGGCCGCCTGGACGAACGCGCCCATGATCATCGCCGCGTCACAGGCGGCATTGAAGAACTGATCCAGATGATCGTTCGGGAAGGGCGTGCCGTGCCATTGCGACATCAGGCGAAGCCGCCGGTTGTTGCCGCAGAAGACGAGAAACACCGGCGCATCCATGATCCAGTCCATGTCGTCGATGGTCGCGACAATGGCCTCGCGCCTGGCCGAATCGGCGACGTGGACGATGTCGGTCTGCTGCAGGTCGCTTTTCGAGGGCGCCGATAGCGCAGCGGCGCAGAGCAAACGCAACAATTCAGGGGTCACTGCCCGCTCGGTCCACTTGCGATGCGTGCAGTGCTCCAGCATGCGGGCGATCTCGCCCACTCCCGTTATGCCGGACGTGTCAGCGCCCACTTCAATGCGCTCGCCGAAGCGCTTTTCGACTGCTGCGGCGATCCTTCCCATCCATTCATTGCTGCCGCTCATGCAATGCCTTCCTTCGTTGTCGGATCATCCAGCGTCGTCGAGCTCGACCACCTGCTTGCCGAGCTTATCGCCTCGGAGCATGGCGATGAAGGCCTTGGGCGCGCTCGGCAGGCCGTGTGCGACGGTTTCGTGATAACGCAATGTCCCTTCGCGCACCCAGCCGGTGAGCTCCGCGGTTGCCCTGGGCCAAAGGTCCATGTGATCGGAAACGATGTAGCCGCGCAGCAGCACGCGGTTCACCAGCAGCGAGCGCAGATTGCGCACCCCATACGGCTCGGTCAGGTTGTACTGCGAGACCTGGCCGCAGAGCGCGATGCGCGCGAACGGGTTGAGCAATTCGAGCACGGCATCGAGGATCGAGCCCCCGACATTCTCGAAATAAACATCGATGCCTTTGGCCGCAGCGGCCCTCAAGCGTCCGGACAGATCCGGCTCTCGATAGTCGACGCAGGCATCGAACCCCAGTTCCTTCTCGACCTGGCGGCATTTCTGCGCGCCGCCCGCGATGCCGATGCTCGAGCAGCCGCGGATGCGGCCGATCTGCCCGGCGACGCTCCCAACCGCCCCGGAGGCCGCGGACACCACCAGCGTCTGTCCGGGCGAACCAGGGCCGATGAGCTCGAGCCCCACCCAGGCCGTGATGCCCGGCATCCCGAGCACGCCGAGGTACGCGGACAGCGGCGCGACCGGGTTTTCGATCCGACGCAGGCGCGTCGCCGGCGCGACGCCGTAAAGCTGCCAGCCGAGCGGTCCCGTGACGGTGTCTCCTGCGGCCAGCAGCGGCGAGCGCGAAGCCACCACCTCGCCGATCGTTCCGCCCACCATCACCTCGCCCACGCCGACGCTGGGCGCATAGGACGGCGCGTCGCTCATTCGCATGCGCATGTACGGGTCGAGCGAGAGATACCGGTTGCGCACGAGGGCTTCTCCTTCCTGCGGTTCGGGCGCCTCGCTCTCGACCAGGCGGAAGTCGCTCTCCTGGACCCAGCCGTGGGGCCGGTGCGCAAGCACGATCTGACGGTTCTTCATGGCGTTCGCTCCGCAAAAGAGGCTCGCTGGGGCTCGCGTGCAAAGGGGTCGCGGCTCGCTCCGATCCGGACGAGGGTGGCCGCTTCGGCAGGCGCCGTCAAGCGATCGCGGTTGGCCGGCGCGGGAAAGTCCGCTAGAATCACGCCCTTTCTTTTCTGGCAGGGCGAGAACGCTCATGGTGGTGATTCGACTGGCTCGCGGCGGGGCCAAGAAGCGGCCGTTCTACAACGTGGTGGTCGCCGATTCGCGCCGGGCGCGTGACGGCCGTTATGTCGAGCGCATCGGCTATTACAACCCGATGGCCGCTCAGAGCGAAGAGAAGCTTCGCATCGCGCTGGATCGCGTGGCTTATTGGCAGGGGCATGGCGCGCAACTCAGCGACACCGTGCGTCGGCTGGTGCGCCAGGCCGGTGAGTCGAAGCAGGCAGCCTGACACCTACGTGATCATGGGGCGCATCGTCGCCCCGTTCGGCGTACGCGGCTGGATCAAGGTGCGGCCACAGACCGAAAGCGTGGAAGGTCTGCTGGTCTATCGAACATGGTGGCTCGCGGCGCAGGGCGAATGGCAGCCGCATCGGGTGCTGGAAGGCCGGGTTCACGGCACGGACCTGATAGCCCGTCTGGAAGGCGTCGAGGATCGCGACCGGGCGGCGCAACTGCGGGGCTCGCGCATCGCAGTGCCACGTTCGGAGCTGCCGCCCGCGCCCGAGGGCGAGTACTACTGGTCCGATCTGATCGGGCTGAGCGTACTGAACCGCGAGGGTGTGCAATTGGGTCGGGTGGCCGAAATTTTCGCGACCGGCGCGAACGATGTGCTGGTGGTGCGCGGCGAGCGGGAACGGTTGATCCCGTTCATCGAAGCGGTGGTCGTCAAGGTGGACATCGAAGCTGCTCTGCTGACGTTGGACTGGGACGCGGACTACTGATGCCCGGAGATGCCCATGTTCCAGTTCGACATCGTCACCTTGTTTCCGGCCATGCTGGAGGCGTTGACCGCATGGGGGATCACCGGGCGGGCGCGCGATAGGCGCTGCTACGAGGTCGTGGCATGGAATCCGCGGGATTTCACGACGGATGCCTATCGGACCGTGGACGATCGGCCCTACGGCGGCGGGCCCGGCATGGTGATGCTGGCCGAACCGCTGGAGAAAGCCATTGCGGCCGCGCGCCAGCGGCAGGCGAGCAGTGGTGTGGCCGCCAGCCGCGTGGTCTACCTCTCGCCGCAGGGCCGGTTGCTGGATCACGCACTGGTGCGCGAGCTGGCAGCGCTCGATGGGCTGGTGCTGTTGGCGGGGCGCTACGAAGGCGTGGACGAGCGGCTGTTGCAGCGCGCGATCGACATCGAAATCTCGATCGGCGATTACGTGCTCTCGGGTGGCGAATTGCCGGCCATGGTGCTGATGGATACGATCATTCGCCAGCTGCCCGGCACGTTGGGCGATCCGGAATCGGCGCTGCAGGACTCGTTCGTGAACGGGCTGCTCGATTGCCAGCACTACACGCGGCCCGAGATTTACCAGGGCCAGCGGGTGCCCGAGGTGCTGCTGTCGGGCCATCATGCCGTGATCGAGCGCTGGCGCATGAAGCAGGCGCTGGGTCGTACACGGCAGCGGCGGCCGGATCTGTTGGCGCGGTTGGAATTGACCGAGATGCAGGCACGGTTGCTGGACGAATTCGAACAGGAACAGCAGGCGGCCGTATCGGTCGCCTGACGAAGCGGCCAAATTGAACAAACATTCCGGGCAAGGAGCGAACAGCATGAACCTCATCGAGCAACTCGAACGCGAAGAGATAACGCGTCTCGGCAAGACCATTCCTTCGTTCGCCCCGGGCGACACCGTGGTCGTGAACGTAAACGTCGTGGAGGGCGAGCGCAGGCGAGTCCAGGCGTACGAAGGCGTGGTGATCGCCAAGCGCAACCGAGGCCTGAGCTCGTCGTTCATCGTGCGCAAGGTCTCTTCCGGCGAAGGTGTGGAGCGCACCTTCCAGACGTATTCACCGCTGATTGCCAGCATCGACGTCAAGCGCCGCGGCGAAGTGCGGCGCGCGAAGCTCTATTACCTGCGCGAGCGTTCCGGCAAGTCGGCGCGGATCCGCGAAAAGCTCAATGTTCAGCGCGAAGTCGAAAGCCCCCCACCGGCCGAGGAGCCGGCAGCGCCCGCTGCCGACGCACCGGCCGCCGGTTAGCGAGCACCGGCTCACCAAGGGCGACCCAGGTCGCCCTTTTTGTTGCCGTGCACCCGCGCGCTCCCGCTGCTGGCTAGCCGCTACGTCGCGCGCATGAGCACGGTTTGCCGTCTTGGCCTGATGCTGCTCGCGGCAGTCCTTTCGGCAACAGCCTGGGCGCAGGTTTCCCACATCGAAGACGTGCGCGCCATAGCGGCTGCCGGCGCCGTCGAGCTCGCGCTGGAGCGCGTCGAGCGCAGCCAGCCGTCCCGGAGCTCCGATCCCGGCTGGGCCGAGTGGGAGTTGGCGCGCCTCGATCTTCTGTCCCGCAGGCAGCGCTATGCCGATGTCCTGGCGCGAGTGAAGACGCACGCCCCGGATGCCCGGGACTCGCAGCCGCGCGCTTCCTTGCTCAACGTGGCGGCAGGCGCGGCCGTCGCTCTCGGCCGCTTCGAGCAAGCGCGCGGCTTGCTCGTCCAGGCCTTCGTCCACGCCGAAAAAATGAGCGCCGGAGATTATCGCGCCGCGCGTCTCACGGCGATCGACGCCTATCTGGGCGAAGGACGGGCCGACCCAGCCTATCTCGCCATGCTGCGCTTTCGCCAGGATTTCGCTCCGTTGCAACCGGCCGAGGTCGAACGCTTCGTCGCCGGACTGCTTGGCGCCGGCCGTGCCGACGAAGCCGCCCAATGGCTGGCGCAGCTCGACCCGGACTCGCCCGCTGGGGCGATGCTGCGGCTTCGCGCCGGGTTGATACAGCCTGCCGCGGCTGTGGCGCAGGCGCGGGCGCTGCTCGCCAAGGGCGCGACCGAGCCCGGCTGGGCGCTCCTGTCCGCGGCCGGACGCGCGGCTGCCGACCCCGAAATCGAGCTCGAAGTGCTGGAAGGCCGGCTCAATGTGTTCGCCATTACTGCGTCCTCGCAGGCGGATTCGGTCGCGGCATTGTGGAAGGCATACGTGCAAGTCGCGGAACGCGCCGCCAACGCCGCGCAGCTGCTGGCGGGCGACGACGCGCATTGGGCGCAAGCGGCCAGCCGCATGCGACCGAAGCGGCCCCGTATCGCGCGCGCGCTGACGGCATCGCTCGTTGTGAATGCGCGCACGCCCGGGGCGCGCGTCCGGGCGCAGTCGCAGCTGCTCGCCTGGCTGCGGGATGCGGGGCTGGCCCGCACCGCTTGGCGTCTGTTTTCCGATGCGAACCGGTTTCCTGTGGCGCAAATGGACTCGCAAGTGCGCTTCGAGCTGGGCATGCTCGCCGCCGAGGTGGGCGAAGCCGCGTCTGGCATTCGCTACTGGCAAGGGTTGCCGCCGATGGACGGCATGAGCCCAAGCCAATGGCAGGTACGAAATCTCGCGCTTCTGCTGCAAGCGGGAATGATCCCGCAAGCGCTGAGCCTTGCCGCCGGCGCGTTGGAAGCGAAGCCGCGGCTGGATGCCGAGAGCGTGCGCCGGATTACGCTCGCTGCTTCGGATGCCCTGGACTTCGGCCATGCCGAGGCGGCCCGGATCGTGTTCCAGGGACTCCTGGCGCACGTCGACGATGTGCAACAACGCGCCGCTGTTCTCACCGGGCTCGCGCGCGCACACGAGTCCGGCGGCGATCCGCGCGCCGCGGCCGAGGCGTACCTGCTCGCGGCCGTCTCAGCCAAGGATCCCCATGATCCGGCCGCGCTCGCGGCGCGTGAGGCCGCGGGCGCCAATCTCCTGCGCGCCGGCTTGCGTGCCGATGCCCGCGCCGTATTCGAATGGATTGCGCGTAACGCCCGCTCGGCCGAAGCGAGGCAGGCCGCCGAACGCAGGCTCTCGCGGCTTTGAGCGCGCCGGGCGCCGCGCGCGTGGCGTCCGCTACTGCTTCACGAGGTCGCTCACGTACTCATGCGCGGTGGTATCGACCAGGCTGTAGCGCAGCTCGACGGGCCGGTCGTGATAGGTGTAGGCAATGCGCGCGATGCGAAGCAGCGGCGTTGCATCGGGCACCGCCAGCAGGCGGGCGCTCTCCGGGTCGGCCAGGGTGGCGCCCAGGCGCTCCGAGATGCGAATCACGCTGATACCGTAGCGCGCCTGGTACAGGCCGTAGATGGTTCCGTCCCGTCCACCGAAGCCCGCTCGATCGAGGCCCGGAACGAGCTGCGTGGCAATGATGATGTCGTCGATGACTACGGGGTCGCCCGCCAGGCGCAGCAGGTTTCGTATGCGCAGGACCCGCTCGCCGCGAGCGATCGCGAGCCTGGCTGCCTCGTCGGCGTCCGCGCGCCCGCGGCTGAAGGCGAGCAGCTCGATCTCTGGCGTTTCCTTGCGGCCATCGCGGCCCGCGATGTGGAAGAAGTAGAACAGCGTCCGGTCGGGCGTGTGCGCGGCGACGAAGGTCCCGCGTCCCTGCTGGCGCAGGAGGATCTTCTCGGCCACCAGCTCGTCGATCGCCTTGCGTACAGTGCCGAGCGAAACGCCGAAGCGCTCGGCCAGGCGTGACTCGCTCGGAATCGCCTGGCCTGGACGCCATTCGCTCGCCATGAGACCCTGCGTGAGGCGCAGCTTCACGCCCTTGTACAGCGGCTGGCCGCCGGGTTTACCGGCGAGCAGCCGGGCTTCGTTGGCGATGTTCATGGTGACGGCTATGGTAGCACCGCGGGGCGCGAGGTCATATAGGTCATCTAGTTGACTTCGA
Organism: Betaproteobacteria bacterium; assembly: GCA_009377585.1. NCBI lineage: Bacteria > Pseudomonadati > Pseudomonadota > Betaproteobacteria > Betaproteobacteria bacterium. The sequence continues at coordinate 27,889 of WHTS01000017.1, read as the reverse complement.
TCGAGGCGCTGGCTACCATCGCAAGCGTCCGCTTTGCAAAGGCTTCGAAGCCGGAACGCGCAATCCAGCGTTCGTCCGCCTCCTGCGGCCCGCCTGCCGCTTGCGCTACCAAGGAGCAACGATGATTCATTTCCTGGTTCACGATAAGAAGGACAGCGTCGGTGTCGTCGTGGTCGAGAATGTCAAAGCCGGACAGGAGCTCGCCGGCTGGGTGATGGAGGGCGACTCGACCGTGCACGTCAAGGCCCTGAACGACATCCCGATCGGCCACAAAGTCGCCACGCAGCCGATCAAGAACGGCGACACGGTCATCAAGTACGGTCATGACATCGGCAAAGCGGTGGCCGACATGAAGGTGGGCGAGCACTGCCACGTCCACAATCTCAAGACCAAGCGCTGGTAGCAACCCGCGGCTCGCTGCCAAGCGCGAGCCCCATCGAGCGAGGCTTAAGCCATGATATCGAGCAAGACGACTTTCCGCGGCTACCGGCGCGAAAACGGCCGCGTGGGCGTACGCAACCACGTCATCATCCTGCCGGTCGACGATCTGTCGAATGCGGCCTGCGAAGCGGTGGCCCACAACATCAAGGGCACGCTGGCTATTCCGCACCCCTACGGCCGGCTGCAGTTCGGCGCCGACCTGGAGCTGCATTTCCGCACCCTGATCGGTGCGGGCTGCAATCCGAACGTCGCCGCGGTGGTCGTGATCGGCATCGAAGACGGCTGGATGCAGCGCGTCGTCGAGGGCATCGCCAAGACCGGCAAGCCGGTGACCGGTTTCGGCATCGAGCTGCACGGCGACCACGACACGATCTTCCGCGCCTCCAAGGTGGCCAAGGAATACGTGCAGTGGGCGTCCGAATTGCGGCGCGAGGACTGCCCCATCGGCGAGCTGTGGGTGTCGACCAAGTGCGGCGAGTCCGATACGACCTCCGGTTGCGGCTCCAATCCGACCGTGGGCAATGCGTTCGACAAGCTCGATCCGCTGGGCGTGACGATGTGCTTCGGCGAGACCACCGAGATCACCGGCGGCGAGTTGATCGTCGCCAGCCGCTGCGCCACGCCGGCAGTGCGCGAGCGCTTCATGTACATGTTCGACCGCTACCAGGAAGTGATCGAGCGGCACAAGACGAGTGATCTGTCCGACTCCCAGCCCACCAAGGGCAATATCGCCGGTGGCTTGACCACGATCGAGGAGAAGGCGCTCGGCAACATCCAGAAGATCGGCCACAAGTGCAAGGTGATCGGTGTGCTCGACAAGGCCGAGGAGCCAACCGGCCCGGGCCTGTGGTTCATGGATTCGTCGTCCGCGGCCGCCGAGATGGTGACGCTGGTGGCCGCCGCGGGCTACGTGGTGCATTTCTTCCCGACCGGGCAGGGCAACGTGATCGGCAACCCGATCCTCCCGGTCATCAAGCTCTCCGCGAATCCGCGCACCTGCCGCACGATGAGCGAGCACATCGACCTCGACGTCTCCGGGCTGCTGCAGCGGGAGAAGAACATGGACCAGTGCGGCGACGAATTGCTCGAGATCATGCTGCGCACCTGCAACGGGCGCTTGACGTGCGCCGAAGCGCTCGGACATCGGGAGTTCGTGTTGACCCGGCTGTACGAAAGCGCCTAGGGATTGCGCGGCGGGTGATCGCGTCGTCCTTGCATCCCGGCGGTGCGACCGGGCTCGGGTTTGCATGACATGAGCACTCTCAAGGTCAGGGTCTGGCGAGGACGCGAACAAGGCGCCTTCCAGGATTTCGAAGTGCCGCGGCTCGAGAGCCAGACGGTTCTCGACGTCGTCACGCACGTCCAGCGCGCGCTCGATCCCACGCTGTCGTATCGCTTCGCCTGCCGTGTCGGCATGTGCGGCTCGTGCGCAATGAGCGTAAACGGCCGCGCACGCTGGACCTGTCGCACGCACGTCGACCAGGTGATCGAGGACGACACGCTGGAGATCGCTCCGCTGAAGAATCTGCCGGTCATCAAGGATCTGGTGACCGACATGAGCACGTTCTTCGACAAGTGGGCTCGGGCGCGCGGACAGTTCCAGTCGACCGCGACGCGCAAGGACGACTTCGCGCGCGTGAAACCCGATTCGAAGGAACGTGAACAGGTCGACGCCGGAATCGAATGCATCGGCTGCGGTGTGTGTTACGCCTCGTGCGACGTGGTCGCCTGGAATCCCGAATATCTCGGACCCGCCGCGCTGAATCGGGCCTGGACGCTGGTGAACGACGTGCGCGATAGTGCCCGCGACGAGCGCCTGGCCGCGGTGGCGGGCGACGCCGGTTGCCACGCATGCCATACCCACATGAGCTGCACCGAGCGCTGTCCGAAGAAGATTTCGCCGACCGCGGCGATCGCGGGCTTGAAACGAGCGACCTTGGGCGCCTTGCTCAAGGGGCGCATCTGATCGCCATGGCGCGCCTGGCCGCAGCCGACGCGTTCCCGACCCGACGTCCATGATTGCGCGCTCGCAGGCCTATCTGTGGGCGGCGCAACGCATCAGCGCGATGGTGCTCGCGCTTTGCGTGGCAGTGCACCTGGTGACGCTGATCTACGCGGTTCGCGGCGGCCTGAGCGCCGCGGAGATCCTGGAGCGCACCCGCGGCAGCTTCACCTGGGGCGCGTTCTACGCGATCTTCGTGATTGCGGTCGCGGTGCATGCGCCGATCGGACTGCGCGCGATCCTGAACGAATGGTTCGCCCTGCGCGGGCGCAAGCTCGACGTTATCGTCGCGATCATCGCGCTGGTGCTGGTCGCCCTGGGCTTGCGCGCGGTGTGGGCGGTGGTGGCATGAAAAGCGACTGGCGCGCACGCGCCCACCCCGCCTGGTGGGCGTTCCTGGTGCATCGCATATCGGGGCTGCTACTGGCGCTGTTTTTGCCGGTGCACTTCCTTACGCTGGCTACCGCATTGAAGGGTGAGGCCGGGCTGCAGTCGGCGCTCGCCTGGACCGAGCAGCCGCTCGTCAAGGCGGGCGAGGTTTTGCTGGTGGTGCTCCTCGCCGCCCACATGGCCGGCGGCATCCGGCTGCTCATGCTCGAATTCCTGCCGTGGTGCGATTGGCAAAAAAGTCTGCTGGCGGTGGCGGCCGGCCTGACCGTCGTGGCGGGCGGAGCGTTTCTGATGAACCTCGTCTAGCGGCGTGGTCCGCAACCAACGAACGCAAGGGAGAGCGCGTTGGCGGTCAAACCGAATCTGCTGGTGATCCTGATCGACGACCTGCGCTACGACGAGTTCGGCGCGGGCGGCCACCCGTACATGCGCACGCCGCACATCGATCGCATCGCGCACGAGGGGGCCATCCTCGAGCGCGCCTTCCACACCACGCCGATCTGCTCGCCCAACCGGGCCTCGATCCTGAGCGGCCAGTATGCGAGCCGGCACGGCATCATCGACAACGTCGCGCGCGACCTGGCGAGCCACCGCCTGCCCAATTATCACCTCGAGCTGCAGCGCCTGGGCTACGAGACCGCGCACATCGGCAAATGGCACATGGGCAACGACGGCAAGCCCCGTCCCGGCTACGACCACTGGGTCGCGTTCGACGGCCATGGGCGGCTGAACGATCCGCTGCTCAACGTCAATGGCAAGTACGTGCAGCATCGTGGCTACGTGACCGACATCATGAACGAGATGGCGGTCGAGTTCGTCGAACGCAAGCACGCAAAGCCCTGGTCGCTGTTCTTCGCCCACAAGGCGGTGCACCCGGATGCGGAGCAGGCCGCCGACGGCTCGTTCGCGATGGAAGGCTACCGCGTTGCCGAGCGCCACCAGGATCTCTATCGCGACTGCGTCTTTCCGCGCAAGCCCAACATGCTGAGCGCGGCCGAGGTGGTGAAGTCGAAGCCCGCTTGGCGCGAAGCGTTCGAGCTGAAGCGCTCGGAGAAGTCACGCGCGATGCTCGCTGCGATCCACTCCGGCGAGCAGGAGGAGATCCGGTTGCGAGCACGCATGATGGCCGCGGTCGACGAAGGCGTCGGCATGCTGCTCGAGGCGCTGGAGCGCAAGGGCGAGCTCGACAACACCTGCATCGTCTTCCTCGGCGACAACGGCTATTTCTTCGGCGAACACGGGCTCGGTCCCGAACGCCGATTCCCTTACGAGGAGGGCATCCGCGCGCCCTTCATCGCCCGCTTCCCTCGCCGCATCAAGGCGGGTACGCGGGTGGGCGATCTCGTCCTGTGCCAGGATATCGCGCCCACGTTGATTCAGCTCGCGGGCGGCAAGCCGGGTGCCCAGGTGCAGGGCCGATCGCTGCTGCCGTTGCTCGCAGGCAAGCGCGCCGGCTGGCGCCGCTCGCTCCTGGTGGAATACTGGGCCGAGAACGCCATGCCGTGGCTGGTCGGGATGACTTACAAGTGCGTGCGCACCGAGTGCTACAAGTACATCCGCTGGGTGAACCGCGGACGCAACGGCGAGCTCGACGAACTCTACGACCTGGAGAACGATCCGTACGAGCTCGCCAATCTGAACAGGAGCCGCAACCATCGGGGCGTGCGGGACAAACTCCAGCGCGAGCTGCGCAAGCTCACGGTACAGGCGCTGGGCTTGTAAGCGGGCCGCGCCAGCATGCGGCACGGCTTGCCGGGGCGGCCGACGGACCGAAGTTGAATTACGGTGGCGATATCCAATCAAACGACGAGGAGGAACATCATGCGCATATCGAGCACGAGCGTGTTGACGGCACTTGCCCTTTTGGCTCCGGCCGTCAACGCGCAGAGCTATCCGGCGCGCCCGGTACGGATCGTGGTGCCGTTTTCACCGGGGGGAGCAACCGACATCGTCACCCGCATCGTAGCGCAGCGGCTGACCGAGGTCTGGGGGCAGACGGTCGTGGTCGACAACCGCGCGGGTGCGGCCGGCAACATCGGTGGCGATATCGTCGCCAAGGCGGCGCCCGACGGCTATACCCTGCTGATGACTTCCGGCTCGATAGTAACGGCCAACCAGCACATGTATCGCAAGATGCCGTTCAATCCCGATACCGACCTCGTCGCCATCACCAACGTTGCGAGCGGTCCGCAGATCGTAGCCGTCAATGCCAGCTTCCCTGCCAAGAGCCTCAAGGATTTCATCGCGATGGCGAAGACCAAGCCCAGGACCATGAACTTCGGTTCGGCGGGCGTGGGGACGCAGACGCATCTTGCGGCGGAGAATTTCGTCACCGCGGCCGGCATCGACGTGACGCACGTCCCCTACAAGGGCGAGGGGCCGGCCATTGCCGACCTGGTAGCGGGGCAAATCCATTTCGTGACGCCGAACCTGTCGGCCGCGATCGGCTTCGTGAAGCAGGGGAAGCTGCGCGCGCTCGCGGTGACGAGCAAGGAGCGGTCGAAGCAAGTGCCCAACGTGCCTGCGGTCGCGGAGACGCTGCCCGGATTCGAGAATCTCGGCTGGTTCGGGCTGGTGGCGCCGAAGGGCACGCCGCGCGCGGTGATCGACAAGGTATACAACGACGCCGCCAAGGTGCTGCAAGCCGCCGAGGTGCGTGCGCGCTTCGAGCAGATCGGCATGCAGCCGGTGGCCAACACGCCGGCGGCGTTCGCGCAAGCGATCAAGGAAGAGTCCGTGCGCTGGGCGAAGATCATCAAGGCACGCAATCTGTACGTCGACTGACGAAAGAAGAGGTAAGCACCGATGAACGTCGATCTGACGCAAGTCGAGGAAGCGGCCAAGGCGCTCTATATTCGCGCGCTCAAGCTGTTGCCGCCGGACATCAAGGAAGGTTTCCGGCGCCTGGACGCGGCCGAGACCGACGCGACCGGAAAGTCGGTGCTGGGCACGATGATCCGCAACATCACGGTGGCCGAGGCGAACGACAACCTGCTGTGCCAGGACACCGGCATCCCGATCTACAACGTGGTCATCGGTGCGAACGTGACGGTGGATGGTCATCGCTTGAAGGAGGCGATCGTGGCCGGATGCGCCCGCGCCACCAAGGAGCATCCGCTGCGCTCCTCGGTCGTGCACCCGGTCACGCGGAAAAACGAGCACACGTCGTGCGGCCGCTCGGTGCCGGTTATCCACATCGATTTTTCGCCCGCGCCCGATGTTCTCTCGATCGAGATGATTCCCAAGGGCAGCGGCTCGGAGAACAACTCCTGGCTCAAAATGGCGATTCCCGCCGACGGGATCGACGCCATCAAGACCTTCGTCATCGATTGCGTACTCGATGCTGGCGGCAAGACCTGCCCGCCGACGATCGTCGGCGTGGGCGTAGGTGGAACGGCTGACCTGTGCGTGCACCTGTCCAAGGTGGCGGCGACGCGGGCTCTGGGCTCGGTGTGCGAGGACCCGGAAGGCGCCGAGCTCGAACGCGGGCTGTCCGCGGTCGTGAACGAGCTGGGCGTCGGTGCGCAAGGTCTCGGCGGCGATTCGACCGCCTTCGCCGTGCACGTGGAGACCGCGGCCACGCACATCACCATGAATCCGGTGGCGGTCAACATGCAATGCCATTCGGCGCGGCGGGCGCGGGCAACCTTCACGCCGGCGGGCGTCGAATACGGCTTCTGAACGCGGTTCGACGGTCGCGAGATCGTCGCAATGTTGGCGCGCAGCGGCGAAACGGAGAGACACATGGCCCATCACGAGTTCGACATGCCGATCGACGAGCAGCAGGTGCGCGCGCTGCGCGTCAACGATACCGTGACGCTCAACGGCACGCTGTACGGCATCCGCGATGCGACCCAGATCCACATGTTCGACCGCGGCCGCAAGACCCGCTTCGACCTAAACGGGCATGCGGCCGTGCACACCGCGCCGAACGTGAAGTGGATCGGCGAAACGCAGGCCACGCCGACGGGCTACGAGCCGCTCTGCGTGGGCACGACCACGAGCGCGCGCATGGAGCGATTCACCCGCCCGCTCATGGCACAATACGGCGTGCGGATCATCATCGGCAAGGGCGGTCTGCTCGCCGAGTCGCAGAAGGCGTTTGCCGAACTGGGCGGAGCTTATCTCGCCATCATCGGCGGCGCGGCCGCGCTCGAAACCACCTGGATCGAGGCCATCGAAGACGTGGATCTGGACGACTTGAATCCCGAGTCGTTATGGAAATTCCGCGTCAAGGGCTTCGGCCCCTTGCTGGTCGCAATGGATAGCCACGGCGGCAACCTGTACACGAACGTCGCCGACTCCGCGCGCGACCGGCGCGCCAAGGTGCTCGCCGAGCTCGGCGTCGCAGCGAAGCTTTGAACCTTCGGCGCCCGGCTCCCCTCTCCCTCCGGGAGAGGGGTTGGGGGGTTCGGCCGGGGTTTGGCGAACCATGGGTCGCGCCGGCCGAACGGCATCGGCCTGCATGCCGATGCGCGCACTGCAAGTGAGGGGAAACCTGGAAGTGCGAACCGTAACGCCGTAATTCACTGGAAACAACGGATGACAATCAAATTGCGACGAACCCAAACCGACCTCCTGATCCTGGGCTCGGGCGGCGCGGGCCTGTTCGGCGCCCTGCACGCGCACAAGGCCGATCCTGCGCTGGACATCACGGTGGCGGTGAAGGGGCTGCTCGGCAAGTGCGGTTGCACCCGCATGGTCCAGGGCGGGTACAACGTCGCGCTGGCGAAGGAAGATTCGGTCGAGCGCCATTTCATGGACACGATCGAAGGCGGCAAGTGGCTGCCGCACCAGGAGCTCGCCTGGCAGTTGGTGGAAGTCGCCATCGAGCGCATCCACGAGCTGGAGAACGAGCTGGGCTGCTTCTTCGATCGCAATCCCGATGGCAGCGTGCACCAGAAGGCATTTGCCGGCCAGACCTTCGATCGCACGGTACACAAGGGCGACCTGACCGGGATCGAGATCATCAACCGCCTCGCCGAGCAGGTCTGGGCACGCAGCATACGGCGCCTGGAAGAGCATCGCGCGATCGCGCTGGTGCGCTCGAAGGACGGCAGCCGCATCGCGGGCGTGCTCATGATCGACATCCGTAGCGGCGGTTTCGTGTTCGTGCAAGCCAAAGCCGTTCTGCTCGCCACCGGCGGCGGACCGACCATGTACAAGTACCACACGCCCTCGGGCGACAAGACCTGCGACGGCATGGCGATGGCGTTGCACACGGGGCTTACCCTGCGCGACATGGAGATGGTGCAGTTCCATCCGACGGGCTTGCTGGCGGGACCGCATACGCGCATGACCGGCACCGTGCTGGAGGAAGGATTGCGCGGGTCCGGCGGCGAGCTCTGGAACGGCGCGCGCGAACGCTTCATGCACAACTACGATCCGCGCGGCGAACGCGCCACGCGCGATATCGTCTCGCGCGCGATCTTCGCAGAAATGCGCTGCGGCAACGTCACGCCCAACGGCGGCGTCTACATCTCGATGAGCCACCTCGGTCCGGAGAACGTGCGGCGCATGTTCAAAGGCATGGTCGAGCGCTGCGAGGACTGCGGCTTCGACCTGGCCGGCGGATTGGTGGAGGTCGTGCCGACCGCGCACTACATGATGGGCGGGGTGGTCTTCGGCACCGATTGCACCACCGAGCTGCCGGGCTTGTTCGCCGCCGGCGAGGATACGGGTGGGGTGCACGGGGCAAACCGCCTGGGTGGCAACGGGGTCGCGAACTCCACCGTCTATGGCGGCATCGCGGGTGATCGGATCGCGCAGTGGCTCGGCCGCCACGGCGAATTCCGCGAGCCCGACGAGAACATCATCGATGCGGCGATGGCGCGCGCGCGCCATCCGCTGACGCGCAAGCCGGGCGATCTGGCTGCGATCCGCGATACGCTCCACGAGGTCATGTGGGACGAGGTCGGCATCGTGCGCGATGCGGCGAGCCTCGCGCGCGCGTCGGAACGTCTCGATGCGCTCGAAGCGAGGTTGAACGAGACCGGCGTTGCGGATAGCGATCTTGCATTCAATCTGACCTGGCACGATTGGCTGAATCTCGAGAACCTGCTGCTCGTGAGCAAGTCGATCCGTGCCGCGGCGCAGGCGCGCGAGGATTCGCGCGGTGCGCACTTCCGTTCCGACTTCCCCAATACCGGCGATCTCGCGACCTCGCGCTTCACCTGCGTGCGCCTGACCGAGGGCAAGTTCGAGATCGATACACGCCCGGTGGAGTTCACCCGCGTGCAGCCGGGCGAGACGCTGCTGCGCGATCAGCAGGCCGCGTAGGGTCGGCTAGCGTTCGGGCGAGCGAGCACGCATGGCCGGCATGAGGAACGTGAAGTCGCAGCCGCGCTCGGCCTGCTCGACCTGTTCGAGGAAGAGCTTGCGATAACCGCGATCGTCCTCGGCGCGCGGCTCGGGTGCGCGCCAGGTCTTCCTGCGCTTGTCGAGCTCGGCGTCGTCGACCAGCAGATCGATGCGCCGCCCCGTGGTATCGAGCTGGATGCGATCGCCCGTTCTCACCAGCGCGAGCGGACCGCCCACCGCGCTTTCGGGCGAAATGTGCAGCACGATGCTGCCGAAGGCGGTGCCGCTCATGCGTGCATCCGAGATCCGGACCATGTCCTTCACCCCCTGGCGTGCGAGCTTGCGCGGAATCGGCAGATAACCCGATTCGGGCATCCCGGGCGCGCCCTTGGGCCCTGCGTTCTGCAGCACGAGCACGTCGTCCGCGTGCACGTCGAGATCGTCGCGATCGACGCGCTCGGCGAGATCCTCCAGCGAGCTGAACACCACCGCACGGCCGGTATGCTGCAGCAGCGCCGGCGTAGCAGCCGCCTGCTTGATGATCGCTCCGTTGGGCGCAATGTTCCCGCGCAGAACGGCGATACCGCCTTGCTTGAAGATCGGATCGGAAAACGGCCGCACCACCTCCTGCGGAAACGACGCGGGCGCTTGATCGATGTTCTCGCCCAGGGTCTTGCCGCTGACGGTGACGCAGTCGAGATTGAGCAGCGGCTGCAATTCGCGCAGGATCGCCGTGACCCCGCCCGCCTTGAACAGATCGTCCATGTAGTGCTGGCCGGTGGGCTTCAGGTCCACCAGCACGGGCGTTTGGTCGCCGAGCCGGTCGAACGCATCGAGATCGATCTCGATGCCGAGCCGGCCGGCGACCGCGGCGATGTGCACGATCGCGTTGGTCGAGCCGCCGATCGCAGCCAGCATGCGCAGCGCATTTTCGAATGCGCGCGGCGTCATGATCCGATCCGGCGTGAGTCCCTCAGCGGCCATTGCAACGGCGCGCGCGCCGGTGGCTTCGGCCGCACGCAGCCGGTCGGCATGCACGGCGGGGATCGCCGCGCCGCCCGGCAGCATCATGCCCAGTGCCTCGGTCATGCACGCCATGGTGCTGGCGGTGCCCATCACCATGCAGGTGCCGGCGGACGGTGCGAGCACTGCGTTGAGGTCGTTGATCTCCTGCTCGTCGATCTCGCCGGCGCGGAACTTGGCCCAGAAGCGCCGGCAATCGGTGCATGCGCCGAGCCGTTCGCCATGATGCGAACCGGTCATCATCGGTCCGGTCACCAGCACGATGGCCGGCGTGTTCGCGCTCGCCGCGCCCATCAGCAGGGCCGGAACGGTCTTGTCGCAGCCGCCGATCAGCACCACCGCGTCCATGGGCTGCGCGCGGATCATTTCCTCCACGTCGATCGACATGAGGTTGCGCAGATACATGCTGGTCGGATGCGAGAACGACTCGTGCAGCGAAATGGTCGGGAATTCGATCGGCAATCCGCCGGCGAGCATGACCCCGCGCTTCACCGCCTGGATCAGTTCGGGTACATTGCGGTGACAGGCGTTGAAGCCGCTGTAGGTATCGGTGATTCCGATCACCGGGCGTGCCAGGGCATCGTCCGAATAGCCCATCGCCTTGATGAAGGCCTTGCGCAGGAACAGCGAGAACGCTTCGTCGCCGTAGCTGGTCAGGGCGCGGCGCATGCCTCGCCTGGAATCGCTCATTTCGGGCCTCCGCAGGGGGTTGAATGCCAATGGTGGAGCTGCACGGCGCGCGTTGCGCTTGGTTTGCGCCGGCATGTGCGCAGCCGCGATGCGCAGGCGCGCCCGGGGATTATAGCCAACGCATCGGGCGGACTGCCGGCGTACGCGCGCAAACCGATGACAGGCCTGCGCTGCGAATCGCACGCTTCGCGCCTCGCATGCGACCCGAACAGGGACGATCGTGGCTGAAGTGATGATGCCCTTTTTCCCGGATTTCCCGCCGCCGTTGAACGAGGCGCTGCTGCTCGGCGTGCTGCTGGTGATTGGCGGTGTCCTGGGCGCGGCTGCGCAGCGCTTCAGAATGCCTGCGGTGTTCGGCTACGTGCTGGCGGGATTCGCCGTGGGTCCGCTCGCGCTCGATTTGCCGGTGCGGCCGCTGCTGGAGGAAGCGCGTGTCATCGTCGATATCGCGGTCGGCCTGGTGCTGTTCGAGCTGGGTCGCCGCCTCGACCTGCAATGGCTGCGCCGCGATCCCTCGCTGTGGATCGCGTCGCTGGCCGAAAGCGCGCTGTGCTTCGGTGGCGTCAGTGCGGCGCTGATCGCGTTCGGCTTTCCGCCCATCCAGGCCGCGGTGGCCGCTGCCATCGGGATCGCGACCTCACCGGCAGTCGTTTGGCTCGTCACCAGCGACGCGCATGCGCAAGGACAAGTCACCGATCGCTGCCTCAACCTGGTCGCCGTGAATACGCTGCTTGCCTTCCTGCTCACCACCATGCTGGTCGCGATGGTGCACCTGGAATACCGCGCGGGCTGGCTCACGGTGGTGCTGCACCCCCTGTATCTGCTGCTCGGCTCGCTCGCCATCGGCATCGCCACCGGCTTCGCGCTGCCCTATGCGGCGAGCGCCTTGACGCGGCGCGCCGATGTCCACTTCGTGCTGATCGTGGCGGCGGTGCTGATCGCGGTGGGGCTTGCAACGGCACTCCAGCTGTCGGTGTTCCTGGCTCTGCTCTCTGCCGGGGCGACGGTGCGCAACGTTCCGCGCCGCTTCGAGCTGATGGAGTTCGATCTGGGCGGCGGCGCACGCGTGCTCTACATCCTGCTGTTCGTGATCACCGGCGCCCAGGCCGCCTGGCCGGAATTGCAGACCGCCGGCTGGGCTGCGGTAATCTATGTGCTGGCCCGGGCCGCCGGCAAGTGGCTGGGCGTGATGGCCTCCGCGCCGCTGTCGCCGCTACCGTGGCGCCAGACAGCCTGTCTGGGACTTACATTGATGCCGATGTCGGGCATGGCGCTGCTGCTGATGCACGACATCGCCATGCGTTATCCGCAGTTCGGCCAGGAGCTCGCGTCGGTGTTGCTGGCTGCGATCGTCGTGTTCGAGCTGGCCGGTCCGCTCGCGCTGCACTGGGCGCTGCGGCTGTCCGGCGACGTCAAGCCCTGAGAGGACGAGCGTGCTGCCCGCATTCAAAGCAGGTCGAGCGCTGAGCATGGGTGTCGAGCTGGAATTGCAGCTCGTCAACCTGCGCGATTTCGACCTCACACGCGGCGCCGAAAGTCTGCTTTCTGTGCTTGCCAGGAGCCCGCGTGCGAACAACGTCAAGCCCGAGATCACCGAGAGCATGATCGAGGTGAACAGCGAGGTGCACACGCGCCACGACGATCTGTTGCGCGATCTCGCCGAGGTCCGAGCCGAGCTGTGCGCGGCGGCGGAGAAGCTCAATATCGGTATCGCCGGCGGCGGCGCGCATCCCTTTCACCATTGGGCGCAGCGCAGGATCTTCCCCACCGAGCGCTTCTCCGCGCTGTCCGAGCTCTACGGTTATCTCGCCAAGCAGTTCACCGTGTTCGGCCAGCACATCCATATCGGCTGCGCCGGCGCCGACGAGGCGATTCATCTTACGCGCCAGATGGCACGCTTCATTCCCCACCTGATCGCGCTCGCCGCGGCCTCGCCTTTTTCGCAAGGCGAGGATACGGCCTTCGACAGCTCCCGCCTGCACGCCGTCTCGGTCTTCCCGCTCTCGGGCCACATGCCGCCCGTTGCGGATTGGCAGGCATTCACGCGCTACTTCGATCGCATGGCGGGGTTCGGGATCGTGCGCAGCATGAAGGACTTCTATTGGGACGTGCGGCCCAAACCCGAATTCGGCACGATCGAGATCCGCGTCTGCGATACGCCGCTCGACATCGAAACCGCGGCGGCGATCGCGGCGTTTGCGCAGACCCTGTGCGCATGGCTCGAGGATCAGCGCGGTACGCAGGAGGACGCAGCCGAGGATTCCAACGTCTACGACTACAACCGGTTCCAGGCCTGCCGCTTCGGATTTGCGGCGCAGATTGCCGATGTCCGCAGCGGCAGGTCGGTGAGCCTGCGCAGCGAAATCCTCGCGATACTGGAGCGGCTCGGCGCTTGCGCCGAGCGCCTGGGCAGCGAACGCGCGCTGGCTTTTCTGCGCGCCAGGGCCACGGCGGAGCTCAACGATGCGCAATGGATGCGCACCCTGAACGCCCGCAATGGTTCGCTCGCCGATGTCGTACGGGCGATGTGCGAGCGCTGGTGCGGCAGGGAAAGCCCGGGATCGCGTTAGGGGCGCTGCGTCTGCGGCAAAAAAACTCGTAAGGGGGGTTGCGCTTTTATTTCCGGCTGCGTACGCTATGTAACTTAGTGTTGCAAGAACGGCGGATTTGAGTTGCGCAGCGGAACGGTGCTTGCGTGCAACGTCGTACGGCTCTCACGCAGGCAGTCATCGAGGCTCGCATGCAGAAAACCCAGCCCTCCGGATTGTTGCAGCAACCGATCGCCGCCTCGGGTCCCGAGTCGCGGCCGGCAGCGATCTGGTCGTTGCAGGAATGGGAACTGGCGATCGTCTTCGTCGGGTTGTATCTCGTTCTGGAGCGCGTCAGCTTCATCCACCCGTCGGCCTCCATCGGCATCACGCCCTGGAATCCACAGATCGCGTTGGCTCTCGGCCTGGTGCTGATCCGGGGGTTGCGCGCTGCACCGGCTCTGCTGCTCGCCATGCTGATATCCGAGGCCCTGGTGCGGCAGACGCCGGCGCCGGTGGGCACGGTCGTGGTGGGCGCCCTCATCATGACCCTCGGCTACACCGCTGCCGGCATGGCGTTGTCGCGCCGTCTGTCGGTGCGCGGGCGCATTCGCAGCCTGCGCGATTTCGCCTGGATGCTCGGGATCCTGTCGATTGCGCCGTTGCTGATCGGCAGCGTGTACGTCGGCAGCCATGCCGTGTTCGGTCTGGCGGAGTGGTCCGCTTTTCCCGAGGCGTTGCTGCGCTACTGGATCGGCGATGTCGTCGGCGTGCTCGCCTTGATGCCCTTCTTTCTCGTCCTGGCCGACCGCAACGGCCGGCGCAAGGTCGCCGCAATGCTGCCGCGCTGGGAAACGCTGGTCCAGCTGGTCAGTACCGTCGCCATATTGGGCGCCGTGTTCGCCTTTCTGCCGGGCGGGCACGTCAAGTACTTCTTCGTTCTGTTCCTGCCGCTCATCTGGATCGCGGCCCGGCAGGGCTTGGTGGGAGCGGCCGCGGGGCTCGCATTCGTCCAGGTCGGGCTCATCGTCGTGGCCCAGGCGAGCGGCACGGAAGTCGGCACGTTGCTGGAGCTGCAGGCGCGCATGCTGGGTCTGAGCGTCACCGGGCTGCTGCTCGGCGTGGTGGTGGACGAACGCGAACGCGCGCAGGAGAGCCTGCGCCAATCGCTGCGGCTGGCCGCGGCCGGCGAGATGGCTGCCGCCTTGGCGCACGAAGTCAACCAGCCCCTCACCGCGTTGGTGACTTACGGGCGCGCCTGCCAGCACATGCTGGCGCGCACGCCGCCCGATGTGCTGCAGCTGGAGCAGACGGTCGGCAAGATCACCGAGCAGGCGCAGCGCGTCGGCGCGATCGTCAAGCGCCTGCGCGACTTCCTGCGCAGCGGCACGATGAATCTGGAGCGTCTTGCGCCCGGCGAGTTCCTCGAAGCCATGCGGACCGTGTTCGCCCAGGAGGCCAAGGCCGACGGCATCGCGCTCAACCTCAAGATCGAGCCCGATCTGCCGCGCATCCTGGTCGATCGCCTGGAGCTCGAGATCGTGTTCCGCAATCTGCTCGCCAACGCCCTGGACTCGATTCGCGAAGCACGGCCGGTGCGCCGCGAGATCAAGCTCATGGCGGCGGACCGCGAAGGCGGCTTCGTGCAGTTGAGCGTGATCGATTCCGGTCCTGGCATTCCTCCGTCGCTACGCGACAAATTGTTCCTGCCGTTCTCGACGTCCAAGTCGCACGGCATGGGTCTCGGTCTCGCGATCAGCCGCGCGATCGTCAAGGCGCATGGCGGCCGGCTCTGGGTGGAGCCGACCGATTACGGGTCGTTTCATTTGACTTTGCCCACCCTGACAGGAGAAACCGATGACAGCGACAGTTGAACAAACCGTGTTTATCGTCGACGACGATGGGGCGGTGCGCGATGCGCTTGCCTTGTTGCTCGGCTTGAAGGGCTATCGCACGGCGATCTTCAGCAGCGCCGAGGATTTTCTGGCCGCCTACCGCAAAGACTGGCGCGGCTGCCTCGTGCTCGACATCAAGATGAGCGGCATGACGGGCCTGGATCTGCAATCCCGGCTGGCATCCCAGAACGTCGAGATGCCGATCGTCATCATCACCGGGCACGGCGATGCGGCGTCAGCGCGCCAGGCACTCAAAACGGGTGCGGTCGACTTTCTCGAGAAGCCCCTCGATGAGGAGCAGCTGGTGGCGGCGGTGGGCTCGGCGCTGGAACGCGATGCGAAGCGGCGCGCCGAAAAAGTGGTGGGCGACGAGACCTCCTCGCGCCTGGCACGGCTCACGCCACGCGAGCGCCAGGTGATGGATCTTGCCGCGGCCGGTCGGCACAACCGCGAAATCGGCGAAGCGCTCGGCATCAGCCCGCGCACGGTGGAGGTGTACAAGGCGCGCCTGATGGAGAAGCTGCAGGCGCGCAATCTCTCCGAGCTCATTCGCTTCGCGCTCACGGCAGACCGCGAGCACGCGATCTGAGGGCTCGGCTGCCGAGCGCGTTTCGATCCGGGGTGCCGCCAGGGTGCATCCCGGAGTGTGCGCGTTCGAGGGAGAATGCGCGCGGCGCATGCGGCGGGTGACCTATACGCCCTGCGAGCCTGCGCGTTCGAGTGCGGCGCTTTAACCCGCGCGTCAGTGTCTGCGCGTTGACCCTCGCCGGGCCGGCTTCTACAATGCGCGCGCTTGCACGCGCGCCTTCGAAGGCGGCGCGCTCGCAGCCGCATCCAACTCGCCACCCGAACCGGGGTCGGTCCGTGCCGCTCGTTTCGATCTCCGATCTGATTGCTCTCGCGGCGACAGCGCTGTGCCGCGCCGGCGCAGCGCCGAGCATGGCGCGCGCAACGGCTAGAGCGCTCGTGCACGCCGAAGCGAGCGGCGTTCCCACCCACGGGCTCGCACGCCTCGCACTCTACTGCGGACACTTGCGCACGGGACGCGCGCAAGGAACGGCGGTGCCGCGCATCGTGCGCAGCCACGCAGGTTGTTGCCTGATCGATGCCGGCGGCGGGCTCGCTTATGAGGCTCTGGCGCTGGCTGCGGCCGAGGCGGTCCCGCGTGCGAAGCAGTGCGGCATCGCGCTTGCGGGTGTGACCGGCAGCCACCACGCCGGCGTCATGGCCTACCATCTGCAGCCCATGTCCGAGGCCGGGATGGTGGGACTTGCCTTCACCAACTCGCCGGCGGCCATCAACCCGTGGGGCGGCAAGCGGCCGCTCTTCGGCACCAACCCGATCGCTGCCGTGTTCCCGCGCCGCGATGGGCCGCCGCTCCTGATCGATCTGTCGCTCACCGAGGTCGTGCGCGGCAAGATCATGCTGCATGCCGAGCACGGCAAGCCTATTCCGCTCGGCTGGGCGCTGGATCGAGACGGCAATCCGACCACCGACGCGAAAGCCGCGCTTACCGGAAGCCTCGCCGCCATCGGCGGCGCGAAAGGGACCATGCTGGCGCTCACGGTCGAGCTCCTGTGCTGCGCCCTGACCGGCGCCGCGTTCGGCTTCGAAAACGACTCGTTCTTCGAGCCCGGCGATCCCGCGCGGATCGGACATGCCCTGGCTGCCATCGATCCGGACGCCGTGGCTGGACGCGAAGTATTCTTGGACCGGATCGAGGCCCTGGTTGCGGCCATGACGGCGGACGCAGGCGTGCGGCTTCCCGGCTCGCGCCGCCACGCGGCGCTTGCGACGGCTCGAGCCGAAGGTGTCACGCTGTCCGATTCGCTTCTCGCGCAGATCCGGCAACTTGCTGCCTAGACTGCGTCCGGTATGGCGGCACGTCGCGCTGTGCGTGCTGATCACGACGCTCGCCGCCGGCTGCGAGCGCGCCCCGGTGCATCCGGCGCTGCGCGAAGCCGAGCTGCCCGAGCTCATTGCGACCTACAAGTTCGTATTCGGGCGTCACGGGCTCGACGGATTTTCCTTCTCTCCCGACGGCAGCCGGCTGCGCTGGAGCGGGCCGTCCAGGTGGGGCCGGCGCTTGCACGTGCGCAACCCCGACGGCTCGGTGCACGTGTATCGCGTCGGCGGCAGCGGCACGCATTGGTCGGCGGACGGCCGGCGGCTGCTGATCCTGGACGACAAGTCGGGCGCGGAAAACCACCACCTGTACAGCCTGGAGCTGGATGATCCCGATGCCGAGCTGCGCGATCTGACGCCGTATCCCGGTGTGCGCGTGTGGCTCTATCGCATCCTGGATTCGGATCCGCAGCACGTGCTGGTGCTGCACAACCGGCGCGATCGCAACGTGCGCGATCTCTATCGGATCGATCTCGCCACTGGCGCCGAGGAACTGGTCGCCGCCAATCCAGGCGACGGCGTCACACCTGTAACCGATGCGCAGGGCGCCGTTCTCGGCTGGCGCAAGTCCGAGGTCGCCGCGCGCCCGCGGGGTAAGCCACGCTCGGCGGAACTGCGCGCGCGCTCGGCGTTGTCGCGCGAGAGCGAGGACGTGACCCGCGCGGTCGGTGTATCGCCGGATCACCGCAAGGCCTGGGTGCTGAGCAACAAGGGCCGCGACCGCATGGCGCTGTTCGAAGTCGATACGGCGAGCGGCGTGGGTGCGCTCGTGCACGAGGAGGCGGGCGCCGACGTGGGCCGGGTCGTGGCCAGCAAGGTGAGCGGTGCACCGCTCACCGTCAGCACCAACGCGGATTATCCGCACACGCGCATCCTCGACCCGGGGCTCGAGGCCGACCTGAAACCCCTGCTGGACGAATACGCCGGCGTGCGTTTCGGCTTCGACATCGTGTCCATGGACGCGGCCGAAAAGCGTCTCGTGATCGGCGTATTCACCCACGCGGATCGGCGCTACTACCTGCTCGATCGCATGCGGAAAACCCACGAGCCGCTGGGCGACAGCGACGCGAACGGGCTGGGGCGTCTGTTGACGGTGCCGGAAGCAGTCGAGTTCCAGGCCCGCGACGGTCTTGCGATTCCCGCCTACCTCGTGCGTCCGCCCGGGACAGGAGACAAGAAGCGGCTGCCCTTGGTGGTGCTGGTCCACGGCGGGCCTTGGTCGCGGGTGGTATGGTCGGATCCGGGTCACAGCGAGGATCTGCTGCGGGCGCACTTCCTCGCCAATCGCGGCTATGCCGTGCTTGCCATCAATTTCCGCGGCTCTACCGGCTATGGCCGTTCGTTCCTGACTGCGGCGGTGGGCGAGATGGGTGGACGCATGCAGGACGACCTCGTCGACGGCGTGCGCTGGGCGATCGAGAAAGGCATCGCCGACCCGGCACGGGTCGCGGTCATGGGCCACAGCTACGGCGGTTATGCGAGCTTGATGGCGCTCGCCCGGGAGCCGGAACTGTTCGCCTGCGGGATCGATATCGCCGGACCCACCGATCTCGTCAGTCTGATCGAGGATTTTCCGCCCTACTGGGAGCTCGAGCTCAGCTACTGGTACAACTACGTCGGCGATCCGGCCGTGCCGGTCGACCGGGCGCGCATGGAGAAGGTCTCGCCGCTCAACTGGGCGGACCGGATCGAACGCCCCGTGCTCATCGTGCAAGGCGAAAACGACGTGCGGGTTCGCGCCGAGCAATCCGCGCGGATGGTCGAAGCCCTGCGTAGCCGAGGACGGCACGTGCAGTACGTGACCGTTCCGGAGATGGGACATTCGATGGGCTATTGGGCGCACCACCTGCGCGTGTTGCGGGCAACGGAGACGTTTCTGTCCGATTGCCTCGGCGGACGGGCGGCGCGCTTCGATCCGCTCGAATGGGCGGCGCGATTGAGCGGACGGCTGCCGTTGTTCGACTGAAAGTAGTACGCTCGCTTGCCATGTCGATCGACGCGCCCGCCCGCCTACGACGCTGCAGGCCTGGAAGTACACCGCGCCCGCCTTCCTGCTGCCGTTCATGTTCGTGCTCGATGCGAGCAGCATCGAGCTGGTGTTGACCGTGAACGCGCTGCAGAAACTCGTCCGGATGCGCGTTCAACCGTCATGAAGCGCAGCACGGCGGCCGAGCGCGATGCGGATCCGGCAAGCTGGCGCTGGCAGGCCGTGGTGGCTGCGCCGTTCGGTTACGTCGGCATTCGCACCGGTAGCGATCAGGTGACCGAAGTCAGGTACCTCGGGACAAAGGCGAAGCGTCTGGATCCGCTGGATGCGACTGCCCGCGAAGCCTGCGCCCAGATCGCGGCTTACCTGGCGAATCCCAGGCACCATTTCGATGTGCCCTACGTGCTCGAGGGCACGGCGTTCCAGGTGAGCGTATGGCGAGCGATCGCGGCGATTGCGAGCGGCCGCACGCGTACTTACGGCGAGCTCGCCACCGCGCTCGGGACTGCGGCGCGAGCGGTGGGCGGAGCGTGCGGGTCGAATCCGGTGCCGCTGGTCGTGCCCTGCCACCGGGTCGTAGCCGCGGGCGGGCGCATCGGCGGTTTCATGCACTCGCGTGCGACCGGCCCCTTGTCGATCAAGCAATGGCTGCTGCGGCATGAAGGCTGGCGTTGATCCCGCGATCGACCGCTTCTGCGACGCCTTGTGGCTCGAGGACGGGCTTGCACGCAATACGCTGGAGAGCTATCGCAGCGATCTCGAACACTTCGCCCGCTGGCTCGGTGCGCGGCGCAGCCGCAGCTTGCTCGAAGCCGGCAAGGCCGAAGTGCTCGGCTACCTGGCGCATCGGGTCTCGCAGGGCACCAGTGCGCGCAGCTCGGCCCGCCTGCTGTCGGCGCTCAAGCGCTTCTACCGCCACGCGGTCCGGGAAAGCTTATGCGCGGCCGATCCCACCGTGGCGATCGAGGCGCCGAAGCTCGCACGCGCGCTTCCGCTGACCCTGAGCGAGGCCGACGTGGAGGCGTTGCTCGGCGCACCGGACGTGAGCACCGACTTGGGACTGCGTGATCGCGCCATGCTGGAGACGCTTTATGCCACCGGCCTGCGCGTATCGGAGCTGGTGCAGCTCGCCGTCGGGCAGGTAAGCCGCGACGCCGGTGTGGTGCGCGTGCTCGGCAAGGGAGCCAAGGAGCGCCTGGTGCCTCTGGGCGAGGAGGCGCTCGACTGGATCGAGCACTTTCTGCGCGCCGCGCGACCGCGGTTACTGGCCGGGCGCAGTGCCGACGCTCTTTTCGTCACCGCTCGCGGCGCGGCGATGACGCGGCAGGCCTTTTGGCATTTGATCGGGCGCTATGCCCGCAGCGCGGGCATCGCACAGAGCGTCTCGCCGCACGTGCTGCGGCACGCCTTCGCCACTCATCTCATCAATCACGGCGCCGACCTGCGCGTGGTGCAGATGCTGCTCGGGCATAGCGACATCTCCACCACCCAGATCTACACGCACGTCGCGCGCGAACGGCTGAAGCAATTGCATGCGCGGCATCATCCGCGCGGCTGACGGCTGACCGAGCGCGCAAGCGTCAGGGGCGAACGCCGCGCTCGATGGTGAGGCCGAGTTTCTTCACGCTGCGCAACGCCGCGAGCTTCGCCACCGTGATGCGCACCCAGGGCGTATCGAACTCGCGCAGAATCATCGCCGCCAGCTCCTCGGCGAGCTTTTCGATCAGCGTGAAATGCCGCTTCGCGAGCGTTTCGCGGATGCGCGTTACCACTCTGGAATAATCCACCGTGTCGGCGATGCGCCCCGAGCGCGCACACCGGCTCGCATCGACCGCGAGCTCCACGTCGAGCTGGATCGTCTGTGGCACCTCGTGCTCCCACGCGTAAATGCCGATCAGCGTGTCGAGCTTGAGCTCGGATATGAAGATGGTGTCCATGGCTGGCGCTCGATTGTAGAATGCGCCGCATGAACCCGATAGTCGTCGCCATCGCCGCCTATCTCATCGGTTCGGTGTCGTTCGCCGTGGTTGTGTCGCGAGCGCTCGCGCTACCCGATCCGCGCAGCTACGGCTCCGGCAATCCGGGAGCGACCAACGTGTTGCGCACCGGCCGCAGGGCCGCAGCCGTGCTCACGCTCATCGGCGACGCCGGCAAGGGGGCGGTTGCCGTCCTGCTGGCCCGGGAGTATGGCAGCGATCCGACGCTGGCGGCCGGCATTGCGGCCGTTGCCGTCGTGCTGGGCCACGTCTTTCCGCTCTATCATCGCTTCGCCGGCGGCAAGGGCGTTTCCACCGCGGCCGGCGTGCTGTTCGCGCTCAACCCCTGGCTCGGCGCCGGAACGCTGGCGACCTGGATCGCCATCGCGGCCTTCTTTCGCATCTCGTCGCTCGCCGCGCTCATCGCCGCCACCTCCGCCCCGGTGTTCACGGCGATGCTCTACAATGTACGCCACCCCTACTTCGCCGCGGTACTGATGGTCGCGGCCATTCTCGTCCTGCGCCACCGCTCCAACATCGCCAAGCTGCTTACCGGCACCGAGGGGCGCATCGGCGAACGGGCCTCCTGACGTTTCTTTTGCCAACGCGCGGAAGCGCTAGCGCAGCGTTGCCAAATCCCAGCGCGGTCGGACGTTGAATGCGCGCTCCGCCGCGGCCGGCGCGCGCGCTGTGCCTGCGGCCAGCCGCATGGCCCCGGCGAATGCGACCATGGCCCCGTTGTCGGTGCAGAGCTCGAGCGGCGGATAGTGGACGGCGATGCCTTCGTCGCGTGCTCTTGCCGCCAGCAGCGCGCGCAGGCGCGCATTGGCACCCACCCCGCCCGCGACCACCAGATCGCCCGCGGCCTCGGCGCGCACCGCCGCCAATGCTTTACCTGCCAGAACTTCGGCCACCGCCTGCTCGAATTCGGCAGCGAGATCCGCCTTGTCGCGCGCGTCGAGCTGCACGTTGCGCGCGATGGTCACGACCGCCGTCTTGAGCCCGCTGAAGCTCATGTCGAGATCGCCGCTGGCGAGCATGGGCCGCGGCAGCTTGTAGCGTCCCGGCGTGCCGCGGCTGGCCAGTTTCGACAGCGCCGGGCCTCCCGGATAGCCCAGGCCCAGCAGCTTCGCGGTCTTGTCGAACGCTTCGCCCGCGGCATCATCGAGCGTTTCGCCGAGAAGCCGGTAATCGCCCAGTCCCGCGACCCGCATGAGCTGGCTATGGCCCCCCGAAACGAGCAGAGCGACGAACGGGAAGGCGGGAGCGGCCGAGCTCATGAGCGGGGAGAGCAGGTGCGCCTCGAGGTGATGGATGCCGAGTACCGGTACGTCCAGCGCATAGGCCAGCGCGTGGGCGAAGGAAGCGCCGACCAGCAGGGCGCCGGCAAGTCCCGGCCCCTGCGTGTAGGCGATCGCATCGATCTGCGCGACTTGCATGCGGGCGTCCTCGAGCACGGCATGCGTGAGCGGCAGCAGCCGGCGCACGTGATCGCGCGAGGCGAGCTCCGGCACCACGCCGCCGTAGCGGGCGTGCAGCGCTACCTGGCTATGGAGCGCATGGGCGAGCAGGCCGCGGCGGCTGGAATAAAGTGCCACGCCGGTCTCGTCGCAGGACGTCTCGATGCCGAGGACGCAGCGGTCCTCGCTGGGAAAGGACATGCTTCGGGTGGCCTATTGCCTCACGTAAAAACCTGACTGACCACCGCCGTGATCCGGGTGGTTGAAAGCAGGAAAGGTGCTGCCTATAATGCCAGACCCCGCACTTCGACAGGAAGAAGCCCCTGTATGACGACAGTTCGCATCAAGGAAAACGAGCCGTTCGAGGTAGCGCTGCGCCGCTTCAAGCGCACGGTCGAAAAGACCGGTCTGCTCACCGAGCTGCGCTCCCGCGAGTACTACGAGAAGCCCACCTCGGCGCGCAAGCGCAAGCTCGCAGCCGCCGTCAAGCGCCAGCACAAGCGCCTGCGCTCCCAGCTCCTCCCCCCCAAGCTGTACTGAGTCTCCCCGAGTCGAGTGTTTTTTGCTTCGCGCTGGTGGCCCGCCGGCGCGGCGAGAGCCTTTCCCGATGTCGCTCAAGGCACGGATCAGCGACGATATGAAAGCGGCGATGCGCGCCAGGGACGCCGAGCGTCTGAAGGCGATTCGGCTGCTGCTCGCCGCGATCAAGCAGCGCGAGGTCGACGAGCGTATCGAGCTTGCCGACGCCGACGTGCTCGCAATCATCGACAAGATGCTCAAGCAGCGGCGCGAGTCGATCGCGCAGTTCGAAAAGGCCGGCCGGCAGGATCTGGTCAATGCCGAGCAGGCTGAAATCTCGGTGCTCCAGGCCTACATGCCGCAGGCGCTGAGCGCAGCCGAGATCGAAAGCCTCGTGAACGAGACGATTGCGAGCGTGAACGCCGCAGGCCTGAAGGATATGGGGGCCGTGATGGCGGCACTGCGGCCGCGGCTCGCCGGGCGCGCCGATATGGCCGCGGTATCGCAACTGGTGAAGAGCCGCTTGAACGCCTAAGTTCGAGCGCTTGAGTCGGGTGCACCTGCCGCGCCGCGCTGGCATGGATGTTGCCCCCTAAGTTGCCGTATTCCATCGCCTATAATTGCGAACCGTCGGCGCTCCCTGGAACCCAGGCTCCAGGGATTGGCAGTCCATGAGGCGCGTTTATCGCGACGGCGGGTAACTCTCGCTGAGGGCACGCGGCGCATGATCCCGGACGATTTCAAGCAGCAGCTGCTCAACCGGGTCGATATCGTGGACGTGATCGAGCATCACGTGCAGTTGCGCAAGGCCGGTCAGAACTACGTCGCGCGCTGCCCCTTCCACAACGAAAAAACCCCGTCGTTCTCGGTCAGCCCCAGCAAGCAGTTCTACCATTGCTTTGGCTGTGGAGCGCACGGCAACGCCATCGGCTTCGTCATGGAACACGCCGGCCTGGGCTACGTCGAGGCCGTGACAGAGCTCGCCGCGATGGTCGGGATGACGCTGCCCGAGCAGCGTGCAACCGACGTTGTGACACGCACCCAGCAGGGGCCGGATCTGGCGGAATGCCTGCTGCGCGCCGCGCGCTTCTACAAGGAGCAGCTCAAGCGTTCCGAGCGCGCCATCGCGTATCTCAAGCAACGCGGCCTCAACGGCGAGATCGCCGCCCGCTTCGGGCTGGGATACGCCCCGGGCGGTTGGCAGTCCCTGGCCGAGCCGTTCTCCGACTACAAGACCTCTACGGCCCTGAAAGATGCCGGGCTCGTGATCGATGCCGAGGGTGGCCGGCGCTACGACCGGTTTCGCGACCGGATCGTCTTCCCCATCGTCAACGCGCGCGGCGCGATCATCGGCTTCGGCGGGCGCATCATCGATGCGGGCGAGCCCAAATACCTCAATTCGCCGGAAACGCCGCTGTTCGAAAAAGGCCGAGAGCTGTATGGCCTGTTTCAGTCGCGCCAGGGGTTGCGCGAGTCCGGGCGCGCGGTGGTGGTGGAAGGCTACATGGACGTGGTCGCGCTGGCGCAGTACGGCGTGCCGGGCGTGGTCGCCACGCTGGGCACGGCAACCACACCGATGCATCTCGAAAAGCTGCTGCGTCTGACCGACCAGGTGATCTTCTGTTTCGACGGCGACGAGGCGGGCCGGCGGGCCGCGTGGCGCGCGGTGGAAACGAGCCTCGGCAAGCTGGTGGATGGGAAGGGGGTCGGTTTCCTGTTCCTGCCCGACGGCGACGACCCCGACAGCTATGTGCGCCGGGACGGGCGCGAAGCGTTCGAGCTCCTGCTGCGCGAAGCCGTTCCCTTGTCGGAGATGATCATGCGCGAATTGAGCGAGCGCGCCGATCTCGCTACCCCCGAGGGCCGCGCCCGCCTGCTGCACTTGGCAAAACCCTTGCTCGCCCAGGTAAACGCCCCGGCGCTGGCATTGCTCTTGCGCCGGCGCCTGGCTGCGGCTACCCAGGTGGAGGTGGCCGACATCGAGCGGCTTTTCGGCCTGCGTCGCGCGCCCCAGGCGGCGCCCCACACCGCCGCGGCGCCGCCCCCGCGTCGGGCCGCGCCGACGCTCATGCGCTGGCTGCTGCAGGCGATCCTGACCGCGCCCCATCTCGCCGCCCGGCTGGCGCGTTCGGCGCTCGACCCTTCCGACCGCTATACGCCGGCGCTGGCGGCCGTGCTTGACTTGGTGGCCGCTCGCCCCGACATCAACCCCAGGCAGGTCGTACCCTGGGCCATGGAACGCATCCAGGACGGCGCGGTCGCTCTAGTGCTGCGCGAGGTCCAATGCGATCTGCTCTCGGCCCCGCAGGTCGACATCGAAGCCGAGTTCGCCGAGGCGTTGGCCAAGGCGCAGCAGCAGACTCTGCGGCGGCGACTGACCGCCCTGCGGGCTGCCGAGCATCGTTCCCCCGAGGAGCAGGCAGAGCTCGAATGCCTGCTGCGGGGCTTGAGCCAGGCGGCGAAAGAGCCGGCCGTCCGGCTGGAGTCGAGCGTATAATCGACGGCTTTTTCCTATCAGCGTCCAGGGACCCGATACATGACCAAGGCGACAGCGAAATCGAAGCAGAAGCCGAAGGTGAAGAACGCCGCCCAGAAGGCAAAAGCGGCAAAGGCGAAGGCGGCGGCCAGGCCGCAGCGCGCCAAACCTCGTGCCGATGCGAAGCGCAGCGCGCGCAGCAAGGCGGTGGACAGGTCCCGAAGCGCCAAGAGCGCAGTGAAAAGCAAAGCCAAAACCGTAAAGACGGCCCGGCCGACGGCCACCAAGCCGGCACCCAAAGCCGCTCCGCGCGTGGTCGCGGAGCACAAGCAGCAGCTCGCGCTGCCGGCCAAAGCAGCCAAGCCGGGTAAGGAGCAGGCGCCGGACAAGTCCAAGGCGGCCGAGCAGGCGCGCGCCATCGCCAAGCTGCGTGCGCAGCAGCGCGGCATGGAAGGCTCGCACAAAGGCGGCGCGACCAGGGGTGGCCGCGACAAGGCCGGGCGCGCCGGCCTCGAAGGCGCCCGCCACCTCGTCCAGGTGGTCGATGCCGAAACCCGACGCATGCGGCTGAAGAACCTGATCGTGCTCGGCAAAGAGCGCAGCTACCTCACCTACGCCGAGATCAACGACCATCTGCCGGACGACATGCTGGATGCGGAGCAGATCGAATCCGTCATCAGCATGATCAATGACATGGGCATCCAGGTGTACGACGAGGCGCCGGATGCCGAGACGCTCCTCATGTCGGATTCCGCCACCCAGGTGGCCGACGAGGACGTGGCCGAGGAAGCCGAGCAGGCGCTCTCCAACGTCGATGCGGAGTTCGGCCGCACCACCGATCCGGTGCGGATGTACATGCGCGAGATGGGTTCGGTGGAGCTCCTCACGCGTGAAGGCGAAATCGAGATCGCCAAGCGCATCGAAGAGGGCTTGAAGCACATGATCCAGGCCATTTCGGCCTGCCCGACCACGATCGCCGAGATCCTCAAGCTGTCCGAGCGGGTCGCGCGCGAGGAGCTGCGTATCGACGAGGTCGTCGACGGTCTGATCGATCCGAACGCCGAGGACGAGGACGAGCCGATCCAGGACATGGCCGAAGAGGAGGATGTCGACGACATCGAGGAAACGGACGAGGACGACGAAGGCGCGGCTGCCAACGCGAACCTGCTGCGGTTGAAGGAAGAGGCAGCCAGGCGCTTCGCGGTCATCGGCAACCTCTACAACAAACTCCTCAAGACGCTCGCCAAGAGCGGTGCGCGCAACCGCGCGTACCTCGACGTGCGCGACCAGATTTCGAACGAGCTGCTCAACATCCGCTTTACCGCCAAGCAGGTCGAAGCGCTGTGCGACGGCCTGCGCAGGCTGGTCGAGGAAGTGCGCAGCTACGAGCGCGAGATCATGGAAATCTGCGTGGAGAAGGCGCGCATGCCGCGGGCCCACTTCATCAAGGAGTTTCCCGGCAACGAGTCCAACCTGCGCTGGGTCGCGAACGAGATCGATGCACGCCATCCGTACAGCGAGGCGCTGGTGCGCTTCGAGCCGGCGATCACCGAGCTGCAGGGCATGCTCATCGACGTGCAGCGCCGGGTCGGCATTCCGCTCAAGGACCTGAAGGAAATCAACCGGCAGATGTCCACGGGCGAGGCCAAGGCACGCCGCGCCAAGCGCGAGATGACGGAGGCCAACCTGCGCCTGGTGATCTCGATCGCGAAGAAGTACACCAACCGCGGGCTGCAGTTCCTGGATCTCATCCAGGAAGGCAACATCGGCCTGATGAAGGCAGTGGACAAGTTCGAATACCGTCGCGGCTACAAGTTCTCCACCTACGCAACCTGGTGGATCCGGCAGGCGATCACGCGCTCGATCGCCGACCAGGCGCGCACCATCCGCATCCCGGTGCACATGATCGAGACCATCAACAAGATGAATCGCATCTCGCGCCAGATCCTGCAGGAGACCGGGCAGGAGCCCGATCCCGCGTTGCTCGCCGAGAAGATGGAGATGCCCGAGGACAAGATCCGCAAGATCCTCAAGATCTCCAAGGAGCCGATCTCGATGGAGACGCCGATCGGCGACGACGACGATTCGCACCTGGGCGACTTCATCGAGGACACGAGCCAGATGGCCCCGGTGGACGCCGCGGTTTATGCGAGCCTGCGCGACGTGACCAAGGACGTGCTGGACACGCTCACCCCGCGCGAAGCGAAGGTGCTGCGCATGCGCTTCGGTATCGAGATGAACACCGACCACACGCTCGAAGAAGTCGGCAAGCAGTTCGACGTGACGCGCGAGCGCAT
>WHTS01000016.1:47502-83136 GCA_009377585.1 Betaproteobacteria bacterium | reverse complement strand
GCCTGCGGCAGCCGAGACGGCCATCGTCACGCCCAGGGCAGCAGCGATGCGTGAATCACGTCCGGCACGCCTTGGCCGCCCACGGAGCGGATCGCCAGATCCACGTCCTTCAATCCGAAGCGATGGGTCGTCACCTTTTCGAGCGGAAAACGTTTCGACGCGAGTTGCTGCAAGGCGAGCTCGCAGGCCTGGTAGCTGTGGCCGCGGGCGCTCTTGATGGTGACGAACTTGACCGTGATTCTCTCCAGCGGGAAATCCGGAAAGGTCTTCATCTCCCCCTGCACCACGATCGTTCCGCCCTTGCGCTTGAGCGCGTCGATGCCGAGCAGGATGGGCGTGGTTCCCGCGCCCGCGGTGCAGTCGAGCACGACATCGACGCCGCGGCCGGCCGTGATCTCCATGATGCGGGCAGCCGCATCCTCGCGCCCGACGTCGATCGTGTAATCGGCCCCGAGCGCCTTTGCAACCTCGAGCCGGGTGCCGTCCCGGGATGTCCCGGTGACGATGACGAGCGAGGCACCTGCCTGCTTGCAGACTACGGTCTGCGACAGGCCCTGCTGGCCCGGCCCTTGAATCAGGACGCTGCTGTTGTAGCCCACACCGCCATCGAACAGCGACCACTCGACGCCGTTGGCCATCGGCGTCACCAGCCCGGCCAGTTCCGGCGTCACGCCGCTCGGCACATGGTGCACGACCGCGTTCCAGGGCAGGTAGACGTATTGAGCGAATCCGCCCCACAAGTGCGGCGCTCTCTGCGCCGAAGTGTAGCCGTAGCGGATGCCATCGGGATTGGAGCGCCAGTCGGTGTTGTCGCAATGGCGGTACTGGCCGAGGTGGCACCATTCGCATCGGCCGCACATCACGTAATGTTCGACGAATACTAGGTCGCCTTCCTTCACGCCCTTGCGGCGGACGAATTCGCGCCCGGCCTTGGCAATGATGCCGATGTTCTCGTGGCCCATGATCACGGGCGCGTCCGATGGCGGGTGCCGATAGAGCTTCACGTCGGTGCCGCAGATCCCGGCCACTTCCATCTTGAGGAGCGCGCTGTCCTCGGCGATGTCGGGCATCGGGTAGTCGCGAAACTCGGTCCGGCCCGGACCTGTCCTCACTGCCGCTTCCACACGTTCGGCCATGGTGTTCGCCAGTTATTGACGCAAGCTCGCTAGTGTCCTGAGTCAGAGGTTCGTCACCCCCGCGAACGCGGGGGTCCAGGCAGGGTCTCGTTCTGGATTCCCGCTTGCGCGGGAATGACAAATTGCGACAAATTTACGATTCACCATACTAGACTGTGATCGGGTCGGTATCGAGCGGCGCGAACAGGCCGTGGCGCGCATGCTCGTTGAAGTGCCGGTCGCGCGGCAGCTCGATCGCGCACGAGCGCACGTGCTGCTCGGCCGGGGCGAGACCGGGCAGCGGCTTGCCCTCGCGATTGGCTTGCGCCGCCGCCAACAGCAGTCGCCGCGTCATGACGATGCCACGGTCGGTCGGGCACAGGTTCTCGCGCGTACGATCCTGGATCGGTCCCATCGATTCCTGTACCGAGGCGTCCTGCATCGCGATCCCTTCGACCCCGGAGTAGGTGACGCCGGCCTTCTGCGCGGCCCGGTCCATGAGGTAGTCGTTGCCGCTGTTCTGCAGCGGAACGAAGGTTCCCGGCACGTAGCGGCAGTGGATGCCCTTGCCGTCCTTCATGGCCTGCAGCTCGGCTTCGTTCAACGCGCGGCGCGGATGGTAGTTGATGCTCCAGGCCCAGCAGTGCTGGTCGTCGATCGGCACCCAGGCGTGCGCGCCCAGCGGATGCCCCGCTCGCGGCGGGATGATCGTATACCAGGGCATGATGAAGGGCGTGATGCGCCAGTAGTAACAGTCGTTGTCCGCATTGCGCCGCGCGCCGATCAGCAAGCCGCCGGGAAATTCTGCGACCTCGAACTGCGGCATGAGGTCATGTTCGTTGTAGCGATTGCCGCGGCTGCCCGAAAGCAGGGGATCGCTCCTGAGCGCGCCGGCATGCAGAAAGCTCACGTGCGAAGAGTCGATGCCACCTTCGAGCGCTTGCAGATAGTTCGACTCCTGCAAGCGCTTCGAGGCGTAGCGCCGCTCGGCCGGCACGCGCACCCATTCGAGCTCGGGGAGCGCCGGCTGCAGGTGCGGCGGCCCCATGTAGGTCCAGACGACACCGCCGGCTTCGATGCATGGATAAGATTTGAGCCGGATGCGCCGGCACATGGGGCTGTCGGCTCCTTCCGACGGCAGATCGACGCATTGCCCGGTGATGTCGTATTTCCAACCGTGATAGGGGCAGCGCAGGCCGTTTTCCTCGTTGCGGCCGAACCACAGCGACACGCCGCGATGCGCGCAGAACTCGTCGAGGAGGCCCAGGCGCCCCTGGCTGTCGCGAAAGGCGATCAGGCGCTCGCCGAGCAGTTTCACCCGCAGCGGCGGGCAGTCGGGCTCGGGCAGCTCCCAGGCCTGCAGGGCCGGTATCCAGTAGCGCCGGAAAAGGTCGCCCATCGGCGTGCCGGCATCGGTGCGGGTAAGGGCGTCGTTCTGTTCCTGGGAGATCATGGTTCGGGTCCTGGGCACCTGCTCGAGAAGATCTATTCCGGATGCATCCTCGCCTGTACGGCTGAGCCCACGTCGCGTAACGGCATGCGACGAGCTCAGACGACCTTGGTGAAATCGCCTTGCGGAATCTCCGGCCGCGGCGGTTCGGACGCCGAAATATCCATCGGCACGCCGCCGCCGAAGGTGGACTTCGTGTATTCGAGTCCTTCCTTCTCGGTGGCGAAGGTATTGCAGAAGAGCTCCATCTCGATCCCGTCGGGATCCAGGAAGTAGACGCTGCGGGTCATGCCGTGATCGACGATGTGGTCGATGGTGGCTTTGGCTGCCAGCAGCCGCCGGTGCGCGGCCTGCAGCATCGGGTAATCGTCCACCCGGAAGGCGAAGTGATTGAGGCCGATCGCACCTTTTTCGGCCGGCCGCGCGCCCTCCGGCGCCTGGAACAGGGCGAGGTTATGGTGGACGATGCCGCAGGTCAGGAACGCCGCGCTGCGATCGGGCCGAAACCGGGAGACCTGGAACCCCACTACGTCGCGATAGAACTTGGTGGAGCGTTCGACATCGGTCACGTTCAGTACGACATGGCCGATTTCCCTGGGCATGATGCTCATTCCGGCACCCCCTTTCGACGACCTGTTCGCCTGCGGCAAACGACGACCTGTTCGCCTGCGCGACGACCTGTTCGCCTGCGGCAAAGCATAGTCAATCCTTGCGTTCTTGACCAGCTTGGCGCAAGCGGGTTCGCTGCAACCGCGGTGGCCGGGGTTGTCAAGCAGACTTCGCCGCATCTGCCGTCATTACGACGACCGCGATGCCGCTCTGAAACACGCAGGAAACAAACCGGCTACAAAACGTATGCGCACGTTCGCCCATTCCCGGAAATAATCCGACCAACCATCCCGATTTCGGGTGGCTCGCCAAGCACCAGCCCACGGGAGTCGAGGCTGGCACGAATCGCCCGTGCGGAAATAGTTGCTAACGCCCGGTCGTTTCGCGGCCCATGATCCAGCATAGCTTGGTTGCTTGGCTTTTCGACGGAGGAGGTGCCCATGAAGCCGGTGATTCGAACGACCTTGGCAAGTGTCGGGCTGTTTGCGATGACGAGCGGTGCGGGATATGCAGGGGTAACGATCGACATGACGGACAACGGGTCCGATGTCGTCGTCACGGCATCCGGGACGTTGAACCTTTCCGACCTGACCGATTCCATAGGGAGCTTCCTCCCGAGCGGGCCCGGGATGATCGATTTTGGCGGGGACCTCGGTACCAGTCAGGCGTTGGTGCTGGGCAATCCGATAGGTGCATTCACGCTGCTGTCGGGTCCCACGTTCTCCAGTTTGCCGTACCCGTTCTTCGGCGCTGAGCGGTCGGGGCAAACGCAGCTGTTCTTCTCCACCGCGGCCGGAGACATCCTCTCGCTTGGATACAGTCAATCCAACGATCGCGTGGGAATCGGAGTCTCGAGCACTTACGTAAGCGGCGCGGCCCTGTCGTCATCCGGCACGTTCGCCGGATTGGAGTTGAGTCGCCTGGGCGTTGCCGCGGGTGACTCGTTCTCCTGGCAGTGGGGAAGCGGCGCAACCGCCGATTCGCTCACCATCAACGTGACGGCGGTGCCCGAGCCGTCCGCGTATGCGCTCATGCTCGCAGGCCTCGGTGCGGTCGGTTTCGCCGCGCGCCGGCGCAGGCGAGCATAGGAGCGCGGCCGGCGCGAGCTACCCGGCCGCCAGCAAGGGCGCGGCCGGCTTCTTCTTGCGGAAGGAATCGATCCGCCGACGGTGCACGTCGGCGGCGTCGTGCTGCGCCCTGGGCGGCGTTCGCGATCCAGTAACGATAGCTTCCCCCTTGCCGGCTTCACGCCGGTCGCGATGATCGGCAAGCTGCCCTATACGCTCATCGTGGCGAAGTCGATGCCGGCCACGAACATCAAGGAACTGGTCGCGCTGCTCAAGTCGAATCGCGGCCAGTACAACGCGGGCAGCGGCGGTCCCACCGGCACCAGTTTCTTTCTCCTGGAAGAGTTCAAGAAGGCCGCCGGGGTCGACATCCAGATGGTGGCGTACAAGGGGACGACGGCGGGTGTGGTCGATCTACTGGGTGGGCGCATCCAGTTGATATTCGCGCCGATGGTGACGAGTCTGCCGCACTACCGCGCAGGGAAGATCCAGGTGCAGGGCGTCACCGGTTCGAGGCACTCGGCTCTCATGCCGGAAGTGCCCACGTTCACCGAGTCCGGTTATCCGATGCTCGACATCCCGACCTGGTTTGCGGTGGTGGGGCCAGCGGGCCTGCCCGGCGACGCGGTGAAGGTTCTGAGCGAGGGCGTGAGAAAGGCCTTGGCATCGAAAGACGTCATCGACGCCTTGACCAAGCAGGGCGTCGAGCCGGGCTTCGCAACGCCGGCGGAAACGAAGGCGTTCCTGGAAGCGGATTCCGCGCAATGGGGGAAGCGAATCAAGTCGGCGGGCATCAAACCGCAGTAACATCGGGCGAGCATCCCTCGCTCGCCGGCACCTTCCGATGTCCGGCCCGCCGTCCCGGCCTGCAGGAACCAGATGCGCAAGCTGTCGGGCCGGTTTTCCACGGCGGTGTGAGTGCGCGTATCATCGCCCGAGAGCGTTGCAGCCTTAAGTCCACAATCCGGATCGCCGTCGAGGAGAACGCCATGAGCGCCGTGATGCCAGCAGCCGCCCGGACCATGCAGATCACCAAGGTGAAGGAGCACATCGGCGCCATCGTCACCGGCGTCGACCTGGCGCAGCCCGTCGACGCGGCAACCCGCAAGAAGCTGTACGACGCCGTGGTCGAGAACGTCGTCATGGTCATACGCGGACAAGCGCACCTTACGCCCGCACAGCTGCAGGCCGCCGCCGAGATGTTCGGCGAGCTGATGGAGGACCAGAACCGGCGCTACCTCGTGGACGGCTTTCCGTTGATCAGCGTGCTCGACAACTTCCACCAGGACAGTCAGGGCAAACCAGCCAAGGTCGGCAACAACGCCACCTGGCATACCGATCACACCAATCAGGAGATGCCGCCCAAGTTCACCATGCTCTACGCGGTGGCGGTGCCCGACAAGGGCGGTGCGACCTCAGTGTGCAATTCGCGCGCGGCCTACGAAGCGCTCCCGGAGGATCTGAAGCAGAAGATCACCGGCATGAAGACGGAGAACACGCTCATCAGCAGCGCGCGCTTCAAGATCGCCAATCCCGACATCCTGCGCGATCAGCTGGAGTCCGGCAAGCCGCCGACGATCCAGCCGCTGGTGCGCACGCACCCGGAAACCGGCACGAAGGCAGTGTGGTTCCACAAGAGCAAGACGGAAAAGATCATCGGCATGACGCCGGAGCAAACGCAGGACTTCCTGCAGGAGCTCACCGACCGGGTCACCCAGCCACAATTCTGCTATGCGCACGAGTACCAGAAAGGCGATCTGCTGATCATCGACGATCGCCAGTCGCTGCACAAAGCCGGGTTCGACTTCGATCACAGCCAGCAGCGCAGGCTCTATCGCATGCTGGTGCGCGGCGATCGGCCTTACTAGCCGCAACCACACCACCCCGTCCGCTGCGAGCCGCAACCATACCGCCCCGTCGGCTGCGCCGACACCCCTCCTCGTGAGCAGTATTAGCCCGCAGGCGGGCAGGCGCGGTTAAGAAACCTGGTTGGGTTTCTTGAGAGAGGAGGGGACGTTTTTCATTCCCCTCCTATTCAAGGAGGGGCTGGACGCGACGATGTCGCGGACGGGGTGGTCTTGTGCGATCGAGAACCATACCCCTTGCAGGGCGCGCATCGGCATGCAGGCCGATGCCGTTCGCCCGGCGCGGACCACGGTCCGCGAATTCCCGGCCTCACCCCCGGCGCTTCGCGCCACCCCTCCTCATCCGAGGAGGGAAAGCTTCGCAACTACAGCTTGGGAATCTTTGCGTCCTTGATCACCTGCGCCCAGTGCGCAATCTGGCTGCGAATGAACTGATCGAATTCAGCGCGGGTGGTCGGAGTGGGCGGCATGCCCAGCTCGGTGAGGCGCTGCGCAAACTCGGGGATACGCATGACCTTGTGCAAATCGGCATTCACCTTGTCGAGGATCGCCGCGGGCGTGTCGGCCGGCGCGCACACCCCGTACCAGGAGTTGACCACGAAGTCGGACACGCCCGATTCCTGCATGGTCGGCACGTCCGGCAACAGGGCTTGACGTTCGGCGCTCGAGACTGCAAGGGCGCGCAGGCGTCCTTGCTTGATGTGCGGAACGACGAACGGCGCGTTCGTGATGTTGATCGGGATCTGGCCGGCGATGACGTCGCCGGTGGCCTGGGCGGAGTTCTTGTAATTGATGTTCACGATGTCGAGCTTCATGCGCAGCTTGAACCATTCCATGGTCAGCTGCGGCGAGGTGCCGACGGTGCTGGAGGCGTAACTCAGCTTGCCCGGGTTGTCCCGGGCGAAGGCCACCAGCTGCTTGATCGACTTGAACGGGGTCGAAGGGTGCACGAGGATGACATTGGTCGGCTGGCCGATGCGCGAGATCGGAGCGAAATCCTCGTGCCGGTACGGAATATTCTTGATCATCGACAGCGAGATCGCATTCGGCGCGATATTGCAATGAAGCAGCGTGTAGCCGTCTGCCGGCGCCTTCGCGACGTACGCCGCGCCGATCGAACCGGAAGCGCCCACCCGGTTGTCGACGATGACCTGCTGGTGCCACAGGCGCGTCAATCGGTCCGTGAGCAGACGTCCGACGATGTCGTTGCCGCTGCCCGCAGCGAATGGGATGACGTAACGGACAGCCTTGCTGGGATAATTTTGTGCATACGAAGCGGCCGGGCACATCCAGACCACGGCCGCAATTGATAACGCCAACCCCCGACTTGCTCCGATTACACCGCGCATCATGCACTCCTCCTCTAAGGCACTGCAACGACGGACAACGATGGCTATATCGTACGGGTGAGTGTACTCCCTTGGGTTCCGGATTGTGGGCGCCGCCGCCAAGGGCTTCGCCCGTCCGGACAAGTGAAATTCATTTTCCGCCATGCCCGGTTGGGCCCCAAACCGGCTCAGCGCTTGGGAAGAATTCCTGCCTCGATCGCCTTGATCTGCACGGCGACGTAACGCGAATACGTCCGGCAGTTGGCGAAGCTGCCACCCACGAACCAGAGGCCCTCCTGAGGGGTGCGCTTCCACATATTGTTCATCTCGCCGTCGGGGCCGAAACCCCAGACCGGTCCGACTTTCCTCGTCATCTGCTCGCCGAGGATCGTCGCCATGACCACTTCCTGGCGCACGAAGCCGGTCGCCAGCACGATGAGATCCGCCGGCGCGACTGCACCGTTCTTGAGTAGCGCACCGGTTTCGACGAAGCGCTCGATCTCTTCGTACTGCAGCAGGCCGATCTTGCCGTCGATGATGAGCTGCGAGCAGCCGGCGTCGAGGTAGTAGCCGCCGTAGCGCGTGCGCACCATCCATTGGTGCCCGGCCCCGTCCTCGCCGGTGGTGAATTTGAAGCCGCGCGCGATCAACGCCTCGTTCGTTTTCCTGTCGTTCTCCAGCATGCGCGCGGTGAGAACCTGAAGATTCTTCTTGACGACTGGCTTCGTGTTGGTAGCGGCCAGGAGGTCGCCATCTTCGATCGGGACGCCGTTGTAGATGCCGTAGGTCAGCTTCGCAGAGGGGTCGATGCTCACCACCATCGTAGGTCCGCGCTGGACGAGGGTGGTTTTGCAACCGTTGGCGTGCAGATCCTGCGCGACGTCGTGACCGCTCGTCCCCGTGCCTATCACCAGCGCCTTCTTGTCTCGCCACTGCGCGCCGTTGGTGAATTGCGTGGTATGCATCACGTCGTTCTTGAAGTCCTTCAGACCCGGCAGATCCGGAACGTGCGGCGAACCGACCAGGCCATTCGCGAAGACCAGGTGGCGGGGATGCAGCATGCGCTCGGAACCTTCGCCGCAACGCACGACCGCGTCCCAGCGCCCCGCTTCCTGATCGTAAGCGGCTCTGACCAGCTCGGTACTGGTCCAAAAATTGAGCTCCATAGCCCACGCGTAGGCCTCGAACCAATCGGCCACCATGTCCTTCGGCAGGTAGGTCGGCCACGAGGGCGGGAACGGCATGTAGGGCAGATGGTTGTTTTGCGTATCGTTGTGCAGAGCGAGCGAGTGGTAGCGGGTGCGCCAGCAGTCGCCAACGCGCGGCAGGCGGTCCACGACGAGCGTCTCGACGCCGATGCGCCCCAGCCTTGCGGCGAGCGACAGCCCCGCTTGTCCGCCACCCACAATCAGCACTACCGGCTCGCGATCCGGATACGCCTGGGCGGCAATACGCTGCTCTTTCCAGTTCGTGCCGCCGAAATTGCGTGAGAACGCTTCGCCGGTGGGCCGGCGCTTGCCGATCTTCTCCTCGAATCCCTTCAGCTCATGCAAGCCGGTCATCAACTGGAAGGCTCTCGAAGGATCTTCGGCCAACAGCCGGACCACGCCGAAGCCGCGGCCGACCTCGGTTTCGAACTGGAAGATGGCCTCGATGACGTCGACCCCGGCTCTTTGCACGCGGCGCGGCGGTGTGCGTCCCTCTGCGATCGCGAATCCGCGCGCCTGGGCCGATGTCTGCTGTGCCACCATCGACGCGGCAATGGCTGCGGCGCCCTCGCGCGGCGTGATCGACCAGGTGAAGGCGAGGAGGTCGCGCCAATGGCCGTCGGACGCGAACAGCGATGCAATCGATGCCCGGTCGTTGCTGCACAGCGCGGCGTCGAGCTGCTCGAGCCATCGCTCGACCAGCTCTTTCTCGGAGCGGGCGACGGTGCTGTCGAAAACTACGGGATTTACTGCGTCCATCGATTATTCCTCGTGCATCGGTTGCGGCGGTCGCGACCTCGGCGCCCTTGACTGCGAATACTTGCGGGAAGACCGCTCAGCCGAGCTTCAGATCCAGGCGCCGGATCAGATCGCCCCATTTCTTGCGCTCGGCTGCGAGCCAGCTCCTGAATTGCTCCGGCGTGCCGCCATCCAGGTAGGTCGCCCGGTTCGCCATTTCCTTCTCGTAAGCCGGGTCCGACAGCACCTTGTTGATGTCGCGGTTCAACACCGCGACGATATCCGTGGGTGTCGCGGCCGGCACGAGAATCCCGTAGCCGAGCACCGATTCGTAGCCCTTCAGGAACTCGCTCATCGTGGGGATGTCAGGTGCCACGGGCAGGCGGTTCCTGCTCGTCACCGCAATTCCGCGCAGCTTGCCTGTCTTCATCGACATCATGCCGGGATAGGCCGAGTTGAACTGCAGGTGGATCTCGCCGCCCATCAGGGCCGCGGTGGCGAGCGCGCCGCCTTTGAACGGCACGTGCACGAGCGCGATATCGGCCATGTACTGGAACAGTTCGGCGCTGAGATGCTGCGTGGTCCCGGGGCCACCGGAGCCGAAGTTGAGCGTATTCGGCTTGTCCTTGGCGAGCTTGATGAGTTCGGGCACTGAGTTGAAGCTCGCGGATGTGCTGACCATCAGCATGAGCGCGGTTTCTCCCAGCTTCGTGACCGGCGCGAAGTCCTTGTCGGGATCGTAGGGAAGCGTCTTGTAGAGCTCGGGGTTGATCGCGAGTATGGGGTGGGTGGCAAAGAAGATCGTGTAGCCGTCCGGCGTGGACTTCGCAACGTGCGCTGCGCCGACGCCGCCGCCCGCGCCGCCCATGTTTTGGACCACCACCGAACGATTCCAGATCTTGCTCAAGGCGTTCGCCAGCGTGCGCGCATGCAGGTCACTGCCGCCTCCGGGGGAAAAGGGTACGACCATGCGCACGTTGCGTGTTGGATAGCTTTGCGCCATTGCGTTTGCGGCCATCGCTGCGACAGCCAGGCCGAGTACCGCTCGCGCACAATGAGCAATGAGGTGACGCTGCAACATCGTTACCGACTCCTCTATTGGATTGCAGTATGCTTCCTGCGCGACAGGGTGGCAGTGCTGCAGGCGGCGAAACGAGCGTGGCGTTTGCGCCGTTTTCGTGCGGCGTTTCTTGTCGCGAAGAGGGCTACGCCCGCAGTGCGCGCTTGGCAGCACTTCGAAGGCTAACACAGGCTCGTACGAGCATAGCGTGATCGAGCCGCTGCGCTTTATAGGGACCACGCAGTGGACGCGCCATGACGTTTTGGCCAAAACGAGGAAACCCCGGCTTTGCCTGGCTTTGCCGGGGGGACGATTACTGATCTCGCATCTGCATGGCGAAGTGTTTCCTCACGCGTCCGTTGGACTTGCGTTCGCATGGCAGATGATTTGAGCCCGGCAGCGATGCCGTGGCGTCCAGCGAGCTTCTCGTGCTGGGTATCGTCGTGAGCTGATGCGCAGCGCTTTCTTTGGCGCGACCCGTGGGAAACTTGACAACGGGCCGGTTGCGGCATTATTTTCGTGTTTCGCGAAACGCGAAAGTCGTTCATGATCATGCCCGCACGCGCCGATCGACAGCTCGTTCTCAAGCCTCAGGACCTGTACGTCCTGTTGGCGTTGGCCGCCTCCCGCGATCAGGGCACGACTTATCCCGAGCTGTCGGGATTCGCGGGCTTGTCGATGTCGGAAGTGCACGCAGCTTTCAAGCGGGCGGTGACCGCACGCCTACTGTTCTTCGAGGAAAAGCGCCCGAGAATTCTCCTGCCGGCCTTCAAGGAGTTTCTGTATCACGGCGCGAAGTACGCATTTCCGCCCGTACGTGGCGGCATGGTTGGGGGCGTCCCGACGGCTCATGCGGCCCCGCCGCTCAACGCGCATATCGTGCCGTCGGCGGACCCTGCGCCGGTATGGCCGTCAGCCGAAGGCAGGGTGC
The DNA here is from genome assembly GCA_009377585.1 of Betaproteobacteria bacterium. Lineage (NCBI taxonomy): Bacteria > Pseudomonadati > Pseudomonadota > Betaproteobacteria > Betaproteobacteria bacterium. The sequence continues at coordinate 71,765 of WHTS01000016.1, read as the reverse complement.
GAGGTATCACGCTGGTCCCGTTATATCCGTCCGCGCCCGCAGCGGCGCAGCGCAGTCCGGCGTTTTACGAGCAGCTTGCCTTGTTCGACGCTATCCGCACGGGTAATGCACGCGAGCGCGCGCTCGCACGACAAATGTTCGAGGAGCGCCTGTGATCGCGGGCGATCCCAACATTCAGAACGTCGAAATGGTTGCTGCAGCGCTGGGCGATCTGCGAGACGCGCTGGTCCTGGTCGGTGGGTGCGCCGCAAGCCTCCTGATCGACGCGCCGACCGCGCCGCCGCCGCGCGTGACCTTCGACGTGGACCTAGCCGTCGAGGTTGCGACATTGCGCGAATACCATGCGCTGGAGCGCAAATTCGAGCAACTCGGTTTTGTGCGCGATGTGTCGCCTCAGGCTCCGATCTGCCGTTGGCGTATCCGCGGAATCGAGGTGGATCTGATGCCAAGCGACGAGCGCGTGCTCGGCTTTTCCAACCGCTGGTACCGAGAAGTGGTGGCAACGGCCGGCAGGTTGACCCTGCCAAGCGGTACGACGATCAACCTGATTTCCGCGCCGGCGTTTCTCGCCACCAAGTTTGAAGCATTTCTTACGCGCGGCAATGCCGACATGCCATCCAGCCACGACTTCGAAGACATTATCAACGTAGTAGAAGGACGCCAATCCATCGAAAAGGACATCCGTGTCGCCACGGCTGATGTTCGTGCCTACCTCATCGAACAGTTCGTCCGAATTCAAAGTACGCCGGACTACATGAACGTGCTGCCCGGACTTGTCGTCTACGATGCGCTGCATGCCCAACGCGTCGCTTCGCGGTAGATTCGCCGTCGAATCCAAAGACGCATTTGATCGGATTAGCGAGTTCAAGAGAGAATTGCGCAGTCTTCCGACGAAACGCCACGCTCGAATACGGGCAATGGCACGTAACAGCTCACGCGGTTGCGCGACTGGTCGAAAGAAAGCTCAATGTGGATCCTGTGGACGCTATCCGCGATGAGATGAATGAGGCTGTAGTTGGCGGCATAGTGGAATACATCTTTGGTGCGCATCGTTCCGCGGTACCGGTGCCGTATGGCACTGAAGTGAGGACTCCAACCGGACAATTTAGAGTTGACACGGAAATTGACGAAGACGGACGCGTCGGGTTAACCCTTGTTACATGGATTAGGGACGCTGGAGATCATTCGCCTCCTCGATGCAAGTGACACTGAGCGCAAGAATCCGTTGACAATTGCTCTTACAACGCAACGTACCGGTGTGTGACCGAAGCGCTCAGCCGATCCGGTGCAAATCTTCGGAGAAAGGCCCGTATGAAAATCGTAGTGCTCGACGACTATGCCGACATGTTCCGCACGAGCGCGAGCTACCCGCGCTTGCAGGGCCACGAAGTGGTCGTGCATCGCGACACCGCGAAGGATCTCGACCAGCTCGTTGCGCGCCTGGCCGAAGCGGATGTGGTCGTGGCGACGCAGGAGCGCACGCTATTTCCGCGTGCCCTGATCGAGAAGCTGCCGCGGCTGAAGCTCATCGCGCAGACCGGCAGTCATCGACATCATTTCGATCGCGCCGCTTGCAGCGAACGGGGAATCCTCGTCTGCGTCGCGCCGGGGGGCGCCAAGGCCTATTCGACTGCCGAGCTCACATGGGCGCTCATCCTTGCCGCCGCGCGCCATCTGCCTTATGAAGTCGAGCAGATGAAGCGCGGACACTGGAACACGACCGCCGGAACCGAGCTGCGCGGCAAGACCCTGGGCGTGTACGGATTGGGAAAGATCGGTGGCTGGGTGGCCGAGGTGGGACATGCTTTCGGCATGAAAGTCACGGTGTGGGGGAGGGAGGCCTCGAAGCAGCGGGCGCGCGAGACCGGGTACGAGGTGCCGGAGAGCCGCGAAGCGTTTTTCGCCGAGGCGGATGTGCTGACGCTGCACCTTTTCGCCAACGCGCAGACGGAAGGCATCGTGAAGGCGGGGGATCTTGCCGGCATGAAACCAACGTCGCTGTTGGTCAACACCAGCCGCATGCGCCTCATCGAGCCGGGCGCCTTGGTGGCTGCACTGAAGCAGGGACGTCCCGGTTACGCTGCCGTCGACGTCTATGAGGAGGAGCCCGTGCTGGGCGCCGACCATCCGCTGCTGCACCTGCCGAACGCGCTGTGCACGCCGCATCTGGGCTACGCCGTGCGCGAGAAGTACGAGGACTTCTATCGGGTCGCGGCGGACAACATCCTCGCATTCGCGGCCGGCAAGCCGATCAACGTGTTCAACGATGAGGTGCTCGGCCGGCGCTGACGATTTGTCGAGCGTTCCTCGAGTACCTGATACGCTCGATCCCTCACCCCAACCCCTCACCCCAACCCCTCACCCCAACCCCTCTCCCGAAGGGAGAGGGGAGCTTCGAGCGCACAGTGGTTCGTCAGTCATTTTGCGAATGGTCGATAAGAGGAGAGTGTCATGGCGGGACTGACGGAATGCATCGCCCGCTTCGTTGCGGACAGCGGAGCGCAGGATTTTCCGGCGGAAGCTACCGTGAAAGCGAAGAAGGTCATCGCCGACACGTTCGCCTGCATCATCGCGGGCGCCGGCAGCGAAACCGCGCAGCCGCTGCTGCGCTACGTCGAACGAGCCGGGGGCACGGGTGACCGGCCGATCCTCGGCACGCGCGTGCGCACGTCTGCCGAGCTCGCCGCGATGGTCAACGGCACCTTCGGCCACAGCCTCGATTTCGACGACGTGCTGACGATGATGCCGGGACATCCGAGCTCCATCGTGCTGGCCTCGCTGCTCGCGAGCCTCGGGCCCGACAAGTCGAGCGGCCGGCAGTTGATCGAAGCCTACGTGATCGGCATCGAGGTGGGCGCGAAGATCGGCCTCGGCATCACCAACGGCCACTACAACCGCGGCTTTCACGGCACGGGCACGCTGGGAATATTTTCGGCAGCCGCGGCGCTGTCCAAGCATCACCGGCTCGATGCCGAGGCGATCCGAACCGTGCTGGGCATCGCAGCCTCGATGGCCAGCGGCGTGCGCCGCAACTTCGGCACCATGACCAAGCCTTTGCACACGGGCTGGGCTGCTCGCAATGCAGTGGTTGCGGTCGAGCTCGCTCGCTGCGGGTTCACCGCTGCCCCCGATACGTTGGAAGCGAAGTCAGGATTCTTTGCGGCGTACGGCGCCGAGCGCTCCGATCCGAATGTTCCCTGCGACGCGCTGGGGCGCCCGTATGCGATCGTCGACCCGGGCATCGGGCTCAAGCGCTTTCCCTGCTACAACGGCTCGCAGCGGGCCATGCACGGCGTGCTGCAACTCAAGCACAAGCTGGGGCTTACCGCCGACGTTCTCGCGCGCCTGGAGTGCCGCATGCCGCCGGGCGGCATGCAGGTGCTGATCTACCCGCGCCCGAGGACCGGCCTCGAAGGCAAGTTCAGCCTGCCCTACGTGCTTGCGGCCGGCGTGCTCGACGGCGCCTATGGGGTCGGCAGCTTCAGCGACGAGGCGGTCAACCGGCCGGCGGTGCATGCGCTCTACGACAAGATCGACGTCAAGGAGGACGTGCGCTGCGGCGGCTACGACCCGCTGCTCGAGACACGACCCGCCGGCGCGCGCGGATTCGTCGAAGTGGAAGTGAACACGACGGACGGGCGCAGCGAGACCTTGCGCGTCGACGTTGCCCCCGGACATCCGAAGCTCGAGCTCGGTTGGGACGATATCCGACACAAGTTCCTCGACTGCGCCGAGCACGGCGGCGTCGATCCTGCACGCGCCGAGCGCGCGTTCGATGGCCTCACGCGCCTCGAACAATGCGCCGACGTGAATGGGCTGGCGAAGCTGCTGATGCTCGACTAGCGTTCGGCATCGATCAGGCGTTTGTGCGCCGAATACGCTGCCCGTATCCATCCGCGCGGGCCGCCTGACGCAACGCGTCCCGCTGGCGATCAACGACGCCATGCTGGCCGCTGCGCTCCGCCGCAGGCTCTCCCATGCTGGAACCGGTGAGGGGGAAGCCGCTTCCGCGAGCCGGGCTCAGGGTGCGACGGTCCCTTCTCTCTGCGGTGACTTGCCCTCGAGCTCCTCGTCGATGCTGCCGTAGCGCGAATAGGGGTTGGATACCGACTTGCGATATTCCTCGGCAGGCACGTTGCAATAGACCTCGAGCATGTTGCCGTCGGGATCGTTGAAATAGACGCTCTTCGATATGCCGTGGAAGACCGTATGGCAGATCTTCACGTCCTTTTCCTTGAACGTCCTGTAGGCGTCCTGAAGCTCGGCGAAGCTCCCCAGCTCGAACGATACGTGCTCCATGCCGATCTGGTCCGGAGTCGGCATGTTGGCGCTTTCCTTACCCGGAATCAGCGCGAGCATGTGGTGGTTGTCCTTCACGTCGGTGCTGAAGAACACCATTCCGCGGTCGTTCTGCGCGACCACGGGGAATCCCAGTACGTCCTGAAAAAATCGCTTCGAGCGTTCGATGTCCTTCACGCGCAAGACGAGGTGCCCGACTCTTCTGATCTTGAATGCCATGGGTGCCTCCAATCGGTTCATCCAGAGTTGGTCCTCCCGCCCAAGCACGCCGGCGGGTGCAAGCGCGAGCATTGTGTCATACCCGCACGCCAAAAAGGGGATGCACGCGGGGATGCTCGCCGCGCCCGGTTCCGGATCGGGCAGGGCAGCGGGCTGCGGTCGCGACCGGCGCGACCGCAGCAGCGCTCGATCACCTGCGCGGGGAAGCCGAGCGGATGGGCGTATCGGCGCCCAGGCCCAGCGCCTGGATGATCGGCTGCCACTTGGCGAGCTCCGCCCGGATCATTGTGACGGCCCGCTGCGGGCTCGCGTCGTTGCTCGGGTCGACGCCGAGCCTGACCAGTACTTCGGTGAACGTGCGGTCGGCCATGACCTTCCCGATCGCCCCGCTCAGTCTGTCCACCACAGGCTGCGGGGTTTTTCCCGGCGCCAGGACGATGTTGTAGGTGTACGCAATCACCTCCGGAAGACCCAGTTCCGCCGTGGTCGGGATGTCGGGCGCGCCGAGCGAGCGTTCCTCTTTCATGATGGCCAGCGTCCGGATCCGGCCCGAGCGATGATGCGGAAGCGCGGCGCTCAGCGTCGAGCACACGATGTCGATCTGGCCGCCGACAAGATTCTGAACGCTGGGCCCGGATCCCTTGAACGGCACGTGCAGGATCTGCAGGTTGCCCGCCTTCATCTTCAACAACTCGCCGGCGAGATTGTTGATCGAGGCGACGCCCGAAGAGCCGTAGGAATAGTAGCCGGGACGCGCCTTGGCAGCGGCGATCAATTCCTTCAGCGAGCGCGCAGGGACGACCGGATGGACCGAAACCGCGATGGGACCCGTGCCGAGCACCGAGATCGGGGTGAAATCCGCAATAACGTCGTAGGGTACGTTCGACATGACAGTCGGATTGATCGCGTGGGTCGAGCTGGTGGCGATCACCAGGGTATGGCCGTCGGGCTTCGCGCTTGCCGCCTCCGCACTGCCGATCGTGCCGGCCGCGCCGGAGCGGTTTTCGACGATGACCTGCTGGCCGATGACCGAAGTCAGCTTCACGCCAAGATGCCGGCCCACGTTGTCGGTCTGACCGCCCGGCGGGAAAGGTACGATGAGGCGGATGGGGCGATCGGGGAAATTCGACTGCGATTGTGCCGCCGGCGCGGCGAGCAACGTGGCGACGGCGAGGGTGATGGATGCAGCACAACGACCGATGCGATGTTTCGCTTGATGCATAAAACCTCCTCTTGGGGATTGCATTTGAATTCACGGCCGCCTCTTGAAGGGCGCTGTTGTTTCCCGTGGCGATGCCGGCCGGGGTGGTTGTCCGTCGACCTCTTTCGCCGTTACGCGGTGGACCCTCCTTCGACCACGATGTGGACGACCGCATCATGAACCAGATTCGGGCCGGCAACAAGTCCGTATCGAGCACAGCCGGCATCGAGCACGCGAAGGGCAGCTTGCGCGTTTGGTCGGCGACGCGCCCGGCCTGATCGCATCACGTAGCCACTTTCAGAGGAGTACGGCAATGTCGGTTATGATCCGGTGAAGGATTTCGCCACGATCACGGCTGCGATGCAGAATCCGTTGCTGGGCGTGGTGCATCCGTCGCTGAACGTGCATTCGGTGAAGGAGCTGATCGCGTTTAGCGCTCCAACATCGCACCGCAGTATCCGACGGTTGCGGAAAGCGGCCTGCCCGGGTTCGAGGTGATCACCTGGTTCGGGATCCTCACCACGGCCGGAACGCCGAAGGACGTGATCGCGCGCCTGAACCAGGAACTGGTAGTGGAGGGTGAAACGTGAAGATCGAACGCATCGAGATCTTCGTGACCGAGCTGCCGGTGCGGGTGAAGCGCATCTTCTCAAGCGGCAGCTACGACACCGGTCCGCCGCAGCAGCAGCTCGGCAAGCCGGTGTTGGTGAAGGTCTACGCCGGCGGCGTGGTCGGCTTGGGCCAGGTCCGCGCGATTAGCCCGGGACACTTCGTCGCCGATACGACGCACAGCATGGTGGCCGCGATCCAGGAAATCTACGGACCGGCGCTCATCGGCCAGGATCCGTTCGATATCGAAACCATCACGGCGGCGTTCGATGCGCGCCTGGCCGGCAACCCGGCGGCGCGCGCGGCGCTCGATATCGCGCTCTACGATTGCATGGGCAAGGCTGCGCAATTGCCGGTGCACAAGCTGATCGGGGGTTGCTGCCAGCCGCGCATTCCGCTCGAATGGTCGGTCAGCATGGCCGACGACGTCGGCGTGATGGTGGCTGAGGCGCGGCGCGCGGTGGAAGAGTTCGGCATGCGGGTGCTGTGCATCAAGGCGGCGGACCGGCGCGGCTGGCGCCAGGACGTGAAGAACTTCGAAACGGTTCGGCGCGCCGTCGGCGACGACGTGGTGATCGGTGTCGATCCCAATACCGGCTGGAGTCTTGCCGACTCGCTGTGCGCGATCGACGCGCTGCGCGAGCTCGACCTGGGCTACATCGAGCAACCGGTCGCGCGGCGCGACCTGGAGGGCATGGCCGAGATCCGGCGCGCGGCGCGCGGTATCCCGGTCATGGCCGACGAGGGGCTCTTCACGCTGCAGGACGCGTATGCGCTCGCGCGAGCGCGAGCCTGCGACGCCTATTGCATCAAGCTCTACAAGATCGGCGGGCTCACACCGGCACGCAAGATCGCCGCGGTGGCCGAAGCCTGCGAGATTCAGCTGAATTGCGGCGGCCTGGCCGTGCAGTCGCAGCTGGAAGCAGCGGCGGCCGCGCACTTCTATGCGGCAACCCCGCAGCGGCGCATGATGGGCGCCGGCGAGTTCGTGTTCGGTTTGAACACCGTCGGGCCCGATCCGCTGGTGCCGGCCACGGACTTCGTCGTGCGCGATGGCCACGTCGACGTTCCGACCGGTCCTGGGCTCGGCATCGTCGTCGACGAGGCCGCGCTCGAGCGGCATACCCTGCGACGCGAGATCGTGCGCGCGTAGGGGATCGTCGCAAGCGCATCGGGATCGCTCCCGCTGCGAGGGAAGCGACCTGCCGGCGTGGTAGAAGCGATTTCGTACGCACGCGGGAGTTTCAGGAAGTGGCTGGATTCCCGTTTCCACGAGAATGACTCGATTGCAGCATGGATTCCAGGCAAGGAGAACGACATGGCAAGCGAACAGTTCGACAAGGGTCTGGCGGTACGCAAGGAAGTGCTCGGCGCCGAGTACGTCGAGAAGTCGATCAAGGGCGCGGACGAATTTTCCCTGGCGATGCAGGAGCTCGCGACCGAGAATGCCTGGGGCGCAATCTGGACGCGCCCGGGCCTGCCGCGCAAGACACGAAGTCTCCTGAACATCGCCATGCTGACGGTGATGAACCGCCCGCACGAGCTGAAGCTGCACATCCGCAGCTCGTTCGCCAATGGCGTGACCAAGGAGGAGATCAAGGAAGTGTTGCTGCAGGTGGCGGCGTACGCCGGCGTGCCCGCAGGCATCGACGGGTTCCGCCTGGCGCGCGAAGCGTTCGCGGAGATGGAAGCGGCGAAGAAGTGAAAGCGTCATTCCCGTGAATACGGGAATCCAGGACGCAGCAGCGAGCAAGGTACGACGATGACAAATGCTGGAGGTGTGATTTGAGCGAGCAAACGGCCGCGCCGACATGGCCGCGCGGCATCTATGGTTCCCTGGTGGCGCAAAAGGTACGGCAGGTGGCGTATGTGCCCGACGCCGGGCACTCCGAGCTGATCAAGCTGTGTCAGGCCACCGAGCAGATGTCGACCATCTCGCTCACGACCGAGGAAGAAGGCGTCTCGATGCTCGCCGGTGCCTGGCTGGGCGGCGAGCGTGGCGTGCTGCTGATGCAATCCTCCGGTGTCGGCAACTGCATCAATCTCTTCAGCATGGTGCAGGAGTGCCGATTTCCGCTGCTCATGCTCGTGACCATGCGCGGCCAATGGGGCGAATTCAATCCCTGGCAAGTCTGGATGGGCAGCTCGACGCGCACGATCCTCGAACAGTGCGGGGTGGTGTGCTACGACGTCGACGAGCCCGAGCGTGTGGTCGAAACGGTCGCGGCGGCGTCCGATCTCGTCTTCAACGCTTACCGCTGCGCCGCCGTGCTGATCGGCCAGCGCGTGCTCGGCAGCAAGAACTTCCTGAAGTGAGGACGGCCATGGCGACGAAACGCAAAATCGTTCTGCAACGCCGCGAGGTGGTGGCGCGCATCCTGCGCGATCGCGGCGGCGCGTTGGTGGTGCCGGGTCTGGGTGCGCCGACCTGGGATGCGGCGGCCGCCGGCGATCATCCGCTCACCTTCCAGATGTGGGGCGCGATGGGCGGCACGGCGATGATCGCCCTCGGCCTCGCTCTGGCGCAGCCGCAACGCCGGGTGATCGCGCTGCCCGGCGACGGCGACATGCTGATGGGCATCGGCAGCCTCGCCACCATCGGCACGCAGGGGCCGCCCAACCTGGTGGTGGCGGTGATCGACAACGAGCGCTACGGCGAAACCGGCATGCAGGAGACGCACACCGCACGCGGCGTCGACCTGGAAGGCATCGCGCGCGCTTCGGGCTTCGGCCAGACGGCGACCGTCTACACGATGCCGGAGCTGGAAGCGGCCATGCCGCTGTTCTACGAAGCGCAAGGGCCGGTATTCATCGGCATCAAGGTGAGCACGCAGCCGGTGCCCAACGTGCTGCCGCCGCGCGACGGCGCGTGGCTGAAACACCGTTTCCGCCAGGCGCTGCTGGGCGACAAGGCGTTCGAGTAGCGCGCGTCGCGATGGCACCTGGCCTGCGCGCAGCCTGTCGAGAGACGGCCGAGCTGGCCGGAACCGCCGCGACCCTGTATTCGCTTCCGGTACTCGAAAAGACGGTCGGCACGAAGGTATCGCGCATGCCAGTGTCGCTGCGCGTCGTGCTCGAATCGCTGCTGCGCAACTGCGACGGACGCAGCGTGCTCGAAGAGCACGTCATCGACCTGGCGCGTTGGCAGCCCGGCGCGGTCCGCACACGCGAAATTCCGTTCGTGGTCGGGCGTCTCGTGCTCAACTGTGCGGCAGGCATTCCGTTGCTCGGAGATCTCACGGCGCTGCGAGGAGCAATGGCGCGCGCGGGTCGAGATCCGACTGTGGTGGAACCGAGGGTGCCGGTCGACATGGTGATCGACCACAGCCTCATGGTCGACTATCACGGCACGCGCGATGCGCTGGAGCGCAACATGCGGCTCGAGGTGGAGCGCAACGAGGAGCGCTTCCGCTTCGTGAAGTGGGCGACGCAGGCGTATAAAGGCATCCGCCTCATCCCGCCCGGGTTCGGCATCCTGCACCAGGTGAACCTGGAATTTCTCGCGCCGGGCGTGCTTTTGCGTGATGGCACCTGCTACCCGGACAGCCTCGTGGGCACCGATTCGCACACCGGCATGATCGCCGGGCTCGGGACGGTCGGGTGGGGTGTCGGCGGTATCGAGGCCCAGGCGGCGGCACTGGGGCAGCCGATCGTCATGCTCACACCGGACGTGGTCGGCGTGAACGTGTCTGGGTCGCTTGCGTCCGGCGTGACTTCGACCGATCTCGTGCTGCATGTCACGCACTTGCTGCGTCAGGCCAAGGTGGTCGGGAAATTCGTCGAGTTCTTCGGCGAGGGGGTCAAGCGGCTCACCGTTCCCGACCGCGCGACCATCGCCAACATGGCGCCCGAGTACGGCGGCACGATCGGCTACTTTCCAGTCGACGAGGTGACGCTCGCCTATCTGGCTCAGACCGGTCGCGACCCGCAGGCGATTGCGATCGCCGAAGCGTATTTGCGCCGGCAGGGTCTGTTCGGCGCCGCACGTGCGGCCGAGGTGGATTTCAGCCAGGTGCTCGAGCTGGATCTCGCGGCGGTCGTGCCGAGCGTGGCGGGGCCGAAGAGGCCGCAGGATCGCATTGCGTTGAGCGAGCTCAAACAAGCGTTCGCGGACAGCCTGCGCAAGCCGGTCGCCGAAGGCGGCTACGGCAAGGATGCGGACATCGTCCGCTCGCCATCGCCCGCCGCGACTCGTCTTCGCGACGGCGCCGTCGTCATCGCGGCGATCACCTCGTGCACCAATACGTCCAATCCCGGCGTCATGCTCGCGGCCGGCCTGGTAGCGAGGAACGCCGTCGCCCTCGGCTTGAAGACGAAGCCCTGGGTCAAGACCTCGCTCACGCCCGGCTCGGTGGCGGTGAGCAGGTACCTCGATGCGACGGGATTGCAGACCGACCTGGACGCGCTCGGCTTCGCGGTGGCCGGCTACAGTTGCGCAACCTGCTTTGGCAGCTCGGGGCCGATCGACGCCGGCCTGGAGCGCTCCATCGACGAGCAAGATGTCGTGGCGTGCGCAGTGCTTTCCGGCAATCGCAATTTCGAAGCGCGTATTCATCCGGCGGTGCGTGCCGCATTCCTGGCAAGCCCTCCGCTGGTGGTCGCGTTCGCGCTTGCGGGCCGCGCCGACATTGATTTCAGCTGCGAATCCTTGGGTGCAGGGCCCGACGGAGAGCCGGTTTTCCTGCGCGACCTTTGGCCTTCACACGAGGAGCTCGAACGCGTCGCCGCGGCTGCGCGCGATCCCGAGCACTATCGCGCCGTCTACCGCGCGGACTTCGTCGATTCGAATCCACTGTGGCGAGCGATTCCGCAAGCGCAAGGGCCGATCTATCCCTGGGATGCGGCTTCGGGCTACATCAAGGAGCCGCCATTCGTCTCCGCTCCTGACCTGCTCGAGTCGAGCCTGCGCGACCTGAAAGGGCTGCGCGCGCTCGCGATCCTGGGCGATTCGATCACGACCGATCACATCAGTCCGATCGGACACATCAAGACCGATTCGCCGGCGGGCCTTTACCTGCAGTCGCTCGGCGTCGCACCGAAGGATTTCAACAACTACGGCGCGCGGCGCATGAATCACGAGGTGATGGTGCGCGGCGGTTTTGCCAACGTGCGCCTGCGCAACCGCATGGTGCCGGGTATCGAGGGCGGGGTGACGGTGCACTGTCCGAGCGGCGAGCGGATGGCGATCTACGACGCCGCCATGCGCTATGCCGCTGGAGCGGTGCCGCTGATCGTGATCGCGGGCGAGGAGTACGGCACCGGCAGCGCCCGCGACTGGGCAGCGAAGGCGACGCGCCTTCTGGGTGTGCGTGCAATCGTTGCGTCGAGCTTCGAGCGCATTCATCGCAGCAACCTGGTGGGCATGGGGGTGCTGCCTTGCCAGCTGCCGGCCGGTGTCACGGCAGCCAGGCTCGGCTTCGACGGCAATGAGCATTTCGACATCGAGGGGTTGAATCGGGTGACGAATCCGGGTCCGGAGCTCACGCTGCGCATTCATCGGTCGAACGGTGCGATCGATGCGGTGCCCTTGATGCTGCGGCTCGACACGCCGGCCGAGATCGACTATTGCCGGGCCGGCGGGATCATGCCGTATATGCTCGAGCACGTACTGGCATGATCGCCTGGCTTTTCTGGCGTAACGCGCAGCGCCTGGGTGTATGGTTTCGCCGCCGCGAGCGTGGCGATACGGGTGGGCCAGCCTGGCGGTGACTGCAGCATAGTCCCGACCTCGGCGAGGAGAGCGAAGTGGAACTGGGACTGACAGACCGGGTCGCGCTCGTGACCGGCAGCGGCGGAGGTATCGGACGCACGATCGCGCTCGCGTTCGCGGCCGAGGGCGCCAGCGTCGCGGTGAACGACGTGAACGATGCGGGCATCGCGGAGACGATCCGTCTTGTGGAAGCCGCGGGCGGGCGCGCGATGGGTGCGAAATACGACATCACCGATCTCGACGCGACGCGCGCGATGGCGGCGGAGGTCGAACGCAAGCTCGGCCGAATCGACGTGCTGGTGAACAATGCCGCGCTGCTGCTCAATCACGAGCTGTTCCTCGACACCGATCCGCAGACCTGCGACAAGGAGATCAAGGTCATTCTTTACGGCACCATGAACTGCGCGCGCGCGGTCCTGCCCGGGATGATCGAACGGCGCTACGGCAAAGTCGTCAATATCGTGACGGACGCGGCGCGGGTCGGGCAGGAACGGCAGTGCAATTATTCCGCGGCCAAGGGCGGGGTCATCGCGTTCACCAAGTCGATCGCGAAAGAAATCGGGCGGCACAACATCAACGTCAACGCCGTTTCCCCGGGCGCCACCAATTCTCCGATGCGCATGGAAATGCTGCGCCAGTTGCGTGAGAACATCGGCGCGGAAAAGGCGGCCGAGCGCGAAGAGCGCGTCAAGCGCGCGTACGCGCTGCGCCGGCTCGGCGAGCCGGACGACGTGGCCAATGCGGTGGTGTATCTCGCTTCGGAAGCAGGCCGCCACATCACCGGCCAGATCCTGAGCGTCAACGGCGGCTACGCCTGCCTGGGATGAACAACATGTCGGATCTCGTTCTCATCGAGCGCGACGGCACTTCGGCCATCGTGCGCATGAACCGGCCGGAGAAGCAGAACGCGTTGAGCCGCGAGCTGTTCGAGGCGATCGACCGCGCGATCGCGCAGCTCGACGACGACCCAGCGGTGCGCGGTATCGTCCTCACCGGCAGCGACCAGGTGTTCTCGACCGGCGGCGATCTCAAGGAAGCGCTGGCGATCGGCTCGGTCGAGGATACGCGCAAGTGGCTGGATCTTTTCCGGCGCGTGAATGCGCGCATCGAAGCGATCGGAAAGCCCGTCGTCGCCGCCATTCACGGCTACTGCGTCACGGGTGGGCTGGAAATGGCGCTTGCCTGCGACATACGCATCGCGGCGGCCAATGCCCAATTCGGCATTACCAGTTCGCGCATCGGCACAGTCGCCGGCGCCGGCGGCACGCAGCGCCTGACGCGCCTGATCGGATCGGAGTGGACCAAGGAGCTTCTGTTCAGCGGCGATTTCATCGATGCCGAGACGGCGCTGCGCATTCGACTGGTGAGCGAGGTGGTGCCGCCCGAGCGTGTGATTCCACGCGCGCTGGAACGGTTGGCGTCGTATGCAAGGCGTGCGCCGCTCAGCATCGCCTATGCGAAGGCGGCCGTGAACAACGGCGCCGAGATGCCGCTCGAATACGCGCTTGCCTACGAGCGCCAGCTCACGACGACGCTCTTCACCACCGAGGATCGCAAGGAAGGCCAGAGGGCATTCCTGGAGAAACGCTCGCCCGATTTCAAGAGGGAGTAGCGGGGCTTCTAGTGTCATGGGTTCTACGTCCTGTCGAATTTTTCGGGTCGCGTAAGCGCCAGCGCAGCGTTCGCTTCGCCGAGCGGCCCGATTGCCATTCGAGCGCGCGCCGGCGTTACGGCCAACCGTATCGGGCAGGTGAAGATCGCCCACTCGCGTCCCGCCGAGTCGTGCGCGCGCAGGAGGAGGTTGCGGCTGCGCACCTGCTCGGATTCGGCCACTTCCGCAACCGTGCGAACGGCCACCGCCGCGACGTTCTGGCGCGTAAGGCGTTCCACCAGCGCAGAACGAGTCATGCCGGCTGCGTCGGAGGCGGGCACGGCGACACCGTGCCCATCATCCACAGCAACGTAGCCGTCGGCGCAGCGCACAACGCGCGCTCCCCGGGTAGCGTCCACTCCAGCACGCTGCCACTGCGTGATCCAGGCGGCTGCGTCCTGCATCGAGATGTCGATGGCATCGCCGGCGCCGCTCATGTTGCGTGCCACCAGCGCGCTCAGCGTTGCAATCAACGCGAACAATCCGCCCAGGATGTCGGCGAACGAGATGCCCGTCTTCTGCGGCACGCCGTTCACGCGGATCGCATCCATGATGCCGGACATCGCCTGGATGACGGTGTCGAACGCCGGCCGGCCCGGGTACGCCGAGCCGGCGCCGAAGCCGGAGATCGCGCAATAGACGAGCGCGGGATTGATGCGGGCGCGTTCGGCCGCATCGAATCCGAGCTTGTCGAGCGACCCGGGCTTCAGGTTTTCCACCAACACATCGGCGCCGCGCAGCAGCGATGCGAAGTGTTTGCGATTGCCGGGGTCGCGCAAATCGAGGCAGACGCTGCGCTTGTCGCTGTTGCTCAAGGTAAAGAAGTAGCCCTGATCGTCCTGCTGCGGCGGCCAGCCGCGTGCCGCATCCCCGCCCGGCGGTTCTATCTTCAGTACTTCGGCACCGAGCGCGCCGAGATTGCGTGCAACCAGCGGTGCGGTCGTGTACTGACCGATTTCGAGGACCTTGAGGCCGGCGAGCGGTGCCGCGCCTGCTTCAGCATGCGTCTTCCGTGGCGCGAGAGGTGATGCGGGTCCAGTCCGTCCACCGAAGTACCGTATCGCCGAGCGCATGCCGCTCGCCGTATACAGCCCACGGTGCGCGATGTTGGGCTCGTGCTGTAGCGACGTCATCGGCACGACCGGCCCGGCCGCGATGCCGCGCGTCTGCAACGCTGCGGCCGCGTCCGCCGCTCGCAGCCGCGAAATCCACGCCTGCACGGCGCCGTCGACGAGCGGGCGCTGTTGCACCCGATCCGCCGCCTTGGCGAGCCGCGGGTCGCGCGCCAGGTCGGGCCGCTCGATCACTTCGCACAACCGCTTCCACTGGTCGTCGGCTCCCGTACAAATCAGAAGCCAGCCGTCGCCGGCGCGGAAGGCGTTCCAGGGCGATGCGAGCACGTGACGATTGCCCGAGCGCGTGACCGCCTTGCCGACGAAGTGAAAGGGCAGGAAGGTCGAGAGCGTCGAGAAGGCGCAATCGAACAGCGCGATTTCGATCGCCTGACCCAGACCCGTGCGGCTGCGCACGTGCCACGCCGCCAGAATGCCGGCGGTCGCATAGAGTGCGGCGATGCCTTCGGTCTGCGGGAACGGGCACAGCGCCGGGGGACCGTCCGGTTCGCCGGTCGTGTCGGCCAGGCCCGATGTCGCCTGCACCAGTGCGTCGGAATGCGCCACGCCGGCGAGCGGGCCGCTCGCTCCGTAGGCCGTGATGTCGCACACGATCTGCGATGGCGCGCGCTCGAATCGCGGGATGCGCGTCACATCGCTCGAAGTAATGACGATATGCGCCCGGGCGAACTCCGCACGCAGTGCCCCATCGTCCGCGTTCAGCCGCTGCTTGCCGGCCCGCTGCAGCTCAGGCAGCCGTGCGGCCGCCTCGTCCGATGCGAGGACCGAGACGCGGGCGCCGAGCGCAAGCAGCACGCTGCCGCAGGCACTGACGGCGATCCGATCGCCGCATTCGAGGATCTCGACGCCGTCGAGCGGTTGCCTCATCGAGCCGTCGTGGCGCGCGCGATGTCGGCCGCTCGATGCAACACATCGGCCTTCGGCTGCGCGCCGAAGCGTTGCAGGCGCTGGAACAGGTCGTCGCGCGCTGCGCGCTCGGCAAAGTCCGTGAGGCCGATGAACTTGTCGTGCATGTCGCTCCAGCGCATGTGATTTCCCGGATGACCCCTGGCTGTGTCCACCTCCACCACGATCGGCGTGCCGTTCTCCATATCGGCTTGCAGGCGCGCCGATGCGAAGCCGTAACGCGGGTCGGCATTGACTTCAATGCGGCTCGCGGTCGCGGCCACGGCGGGATCGAGCTGCATCGGCTCGCGAAAGTCGGCCGCCGACAGCGTATGTCCATGCAGCGCGAGCGCCACGCAATACTTCAGATCGAACTTGCCTTCGAGCGGGGTGGTGGGCGCGCCGCTCTTGTCTCCGGTTACCTGTTTCGCCAGCGCGCCGACATCGAGCCTGACGGCGCGCGCGGACGCCACGTCGGCCCGGGATTCGAGCACCTGCTTCGCGCAATCGATGGCCGGGTGCGTCAGATGGCATGCCGCATAGGGCTTGAAACTGTTGTTGAGGATCTCCCAGCCGGAGAAATCCGCGGGCCGTATGGTTGCCGACCGGTCCTGAATGAGCGCGCTGTCGAGGCCCGCACCGGCGTCGAGCAGTCCTTCGGCGGCGTGAAACCCCTTGGCCGCGAGCTGCGCGGCGATGACGCCGTCCATCGCCGCCTTGCCGGCGTGGAAAGGCTTGGCCATGGTGCCGAACGATGCGGTGAGGCCGCTTGCCTGCGTGGCGGCTGCGCCGAGGGCATGGCGAACGGCTTGCGCGTCCAGCTCGAGCAGCACGCAGGCGGCCGCCGCGGCGCCGATCCGCCCGAACACGCCGGTGCCATGCCAGCCGCGGGCGGTCACGAGCTCGCCCAGCCCGAAGCCCGCGCGCGCCGCCGTCTCGAAACCCGCGATGAATGCCGTGAGCAACTGCTGCTCGCTGGCACCCACTTCCTCGCCGAGCGCCAGGGTCGCCGCCCACACCGGGGCGCTGATGTGAGTTATGCCTGCGACATAAGTATCGTCGAAATCCAGGCAGTGGGCAGCCGTGCCGTTGCACAGCGCGGCGACCGGCGCGGCCGCGGCTCCGCCCAGGAGCACGGTGGAGCGGCCGCTGCTGTGCCATTGCTTGCTGGTTTCGTGCACGACGCGCGCCGCCGGCTCGTCCAGCGCGCCGAGCGCGACGCCGGTCCAGTCGGCGAGACAGAGACGGGCGGTATCGAGGACTTCCGGCGGAAGCTCGCGTTGGCGCACCCCGGCGACGAAGGCGGCGATCGTTCGGGTGTTCGAGATTGCGGCGCTCATCGACTCTCTCCAGTGCTGGCGCGAAGCGATCATCATAGCGCTCGCGGGCTGCGATGGATCAACCTTGTACCACCGCCTTGTCCGCTGTCAGTTGCGAGATCTCGGCAGGCGCATAGCCGAGCGTCTGCAGAATCTCGCGCGTATGCTCGCCCAACACCGGCGCCGGCCGATGCTGCTTGCGCGCGAGGCCCGCACGCCACAGTGGATTCACGAACTGCGGAATGCTGCCCTCGATCGGGTGCTCGATGCGCCCCACCATGTCGCGCGCAGCCACGTGGGCGAGGCCCACCGCATCGGCGGGCGCTGCGACCGGGCAGATGGCGATGCCGGTTTGCGCCATCTGTCGCATGAGCTCGTCCCATGTCTGCGTCGCACAATATTCGGCCAGCGCTGCCCGGTAGGCCGGTGCGCGCTCGCCGTGGTTGCCGAGGCGGTCCGCCGGCGTCTCGTCCGCAGATACCAGATCGGGCCGGCCGATGCGGGCGCAGAACTCGCGCCACGCCTTGGTTTCGAGCAGCGTGATCGCCACCTGGCGGCCGTCCTGGGTGCGGTAGGTGGCGTAGCGCGGGTTGGCGCCGAACGATTCCATGCGCGGCTCGCCGCTGTGGCCGGCCCGCTGCGCGAAGGCCGAGCTCAACGGAAGGAAACACATGTTGAACAGCGCCTCGAACATGGCGAGGTCGACCTCGCAGCCGGCGCCGGTCTGCGCGCGCTGCGCGAGTGCTGCCTGGATGCCGATCACGGCATAGAGCGAGCCGGCGAAATCGGCGGCCTGGAAGCCGGGCACCGGCGCCTCACCATCCGGCGAGCAGCCCATGAGCCCCGTGAGCGCCTGGATGGCGAGATCGTGCCCGGCGATATGCGCGAGCGGCCCGCTCTGGCCGAAGCCCGTGATCGAGCAATAGATGATGCGTGGATTGATCGCCTGCGCGCGCGCATAGTCCATGCCCAGACGCGCCGCGACGCCGGGCCGGAACGATTCCACCGCCACGTCGCCCCAGCGCAGCAGCCGCGCGGCGACCTCCTTGCCGGCCGTGGTTGCCAAGTCGAGCGCGATGCTGCGCTTGTTGCCGTTGGTGGCGTGGAAGTAGACGCTTTCCTGGCGATAGCGCGGGTGATTGTGACGGCTCGGGTCGCCGATTCCAGGCTGCTCGACCTTGATCACGTCCGCGCCGAGCTCCCCCAGCATCATGGTCGCGAACGGGCCGGGCAGCAGGCGGCTGAAGTCGATCACTTTCACCCCGGCGAGCGGCAGCGGCTTGCCGGCAGCGTCGTGCTGTGTGGTCATCGCGGTCATCGCTTCCTCATTGCATCGAATTCTTTTCCGGCACCGTGATAGCGCGAAGTGGCGCGAACGCAGGAGGATCCAGATCAGCTCGAGCGCGCAGGCAGGCCGCGAAAAGCCTCCAGCCCGGTCAGGTCGCGCCCGTGGATGAGCGCGAGAATCTCGTTGGTGCCGTCGGGGATCGCGATCATGCGCACGTCGCGGTAGAGCGCTTCGACCCTGGCTTCGGCCGACAGCCCCATGGCGCCCAGGACGTTCATCGCCTGCCACACCGCTTCCTGGCAGGCATTCTGCGCATAGCGTTTCGCCATTGCCGCCACGCCTTCGGCTGCCGCGCCGTGGTCGATCATGGAAAGCGCGTAATAGCACAGCAGCCGGCTCGTCGTGATGGCGGTGGCGATATCCGACAGGTTCTTCTGCACCAGCTGGTGCGCGCCGATCGGTTTGCCGAACTGCCTGCGTACCTTGGCATAGTCGAGCGCCAGGTCGAATGCGCGCTGCGCGAGGTGCACGGCGAGCAGCCCGAACAGCGGGCGATTGACCGCCCAGCTCGCCTTCAGGATCTCGGTGCCGCCGGCCGCGTTCGCAACCACGTTGGCGGGATCGATCGTGCAGTCCTCGAACACGGCTTCGCCGAGCAGACCCTGCTTGAGCCCGATGGTGTCGATCTCGCGCGCTTCGAACGGCGAGCGGTCGCGCTCCACCACGACCTTGATGACCTTGGTGCCCGCGTCGTTCTCGCGCAGATCCAGGCAGGTCACGAGAATGGCGTCGCAGGCGCTCACGTTGGTGATCCACATCTTGCGACCGTTGAGGATGAGCCGGCCACCGGCGCGGCTGAGGCGGGTTTTCACGCCGCGCGGATCGGAGCCGGTGTCGGGCTCGGTGGAGCCGGTGCAGAGGAGCTTGCGGCCGGCGACGAAATCCGGCAGCAGGCGTGCACGCTGCTCGTCGTTACCGTCGGCATACAGGCGCGCGCTCGACGCTTCGTGCCCGATGAGCGTTACCGCTACTTGCGGCGGCAATTGCTCGAGCATGATGCCGTAATCGAGCATCCCGATGCCGCTGCCACCCAGTGCTTCGGGCAGGCGCGCGGCGGTGAGTCCCAGATCGGCCAGGCAGGCGAGCGCGTGCAGGAAAGCCGGCTTCGGCAGACTGCGGTCGGCAGGATGTTGGGCAAGCAACGGTTCGATCTCGCGCGCCACCAGGCGGCGCATCGAGTCGCGCATCAACTCCTGTTCCGCGGTCAGCGCAAAATCCACTGGCATCGCTCCGAAACGTGCTGCGAGGCGGTATCGGCGTCGGCACACCGGCATGGCCCGTTGGCTTCGAGCCGCGTGTGCTCAACCCTGCACGCGTGACACACGAAGCATCCGATGCGATGTGGCGCATGTCGGTTTCGCGTCGTGGATGGCTCGAGCCGGGTAGGGGGCCAGATTAGCATACGAGCCGGCCGATCAGCCGGTCGTAGCGTCCATCACCATGAGAGAGGAGAAGCGGCCGCGACACCGGTCAACGCAGCGTGCTCGGCTTGATCTCCAGCCACTTGCGCCCGGGCGTGCGTTCCACCCGCACCACGTCCCTGCTGGGATTGGTGCGATAGGTGAGGAAGCACAGATCGCGTGCCCGCGACAGGACGCGAGGGTTGAAGAGGGCAGCGTTCACGCCTTCGCAGCGCGCCGAGCGCACCATCAGCCCGTTCTGGTTCTGCTGCTTCAAGTAGCGCCCAAGCGCGTGGGTGAAGCGGTAGTCGTGCCGGTCGACCAGCCGCTTCTCGCGCCGATCCTTGCTGCGCAAGTCGATCAATATGGCATCGCAGCGGGCTTGCAGCACACGCCGCTCGGACACGATCTCGCGATCTTCGGTGGCGAAGCTCGCAGCGAGGAACTCGCGCCAATGATGAACCGTTTCGTGGACCGTCGTTTCGAGCTCGAGCGAGCCGTACCAGACACCATAGTCGAGGCCGTCGGAGAAGCGCGTCGAGTGTGCATTGAAGCTCACGAACGGGTAGGCAGCCGCAGCGCCGTAGTCGAAGGGACGCGTCAGAAGCGGCGCATCGCTCGGCACCCGGCTCGCCAGCTCGGCTGCCATCGCCACCGCCTGATCCTCGGTGCTGTCCGAAAGATCGTCGAACAGGTTCTGCGAGACGCGAATGCCCTTGATGTTGCGCACCAGGTCGGCGTGGAAATCCACCGCGTGCGTGATGAGCTCGGGATACACGGCGCGGCATTCAGCGGCCGCGCTCGAAGTCCAGATAGCGGCGTACCGCCAGGATGCCTTCGTATCCTCGCTTCATGATCTCCAGCGGCATGCGATCGTCGAAGCGGCGATTGGGCGTGCCGACCCAGCGGTAGGCGAGGTCGGCATCGTGCGGGAACAGGATGCGCAGCGCCTTGTGGATGCCGAGCAGGTGCCCGGCCCGCGCCAGCAGATCCGCACTGTCTGCCAGCGGCTCGCCTTTGCGGTAGCGCGCGACGGTGGCGCGCGAGTCGGGCGAAAGTCCGAGCAGCAGCGCCTGATCGGCGGGCGCGAGGCCCCAGTGATCGAACAGGGCCACGATCATGCGCGCCAAGCGCTCGCGGTTTCCCCGCTGGCGCAGGTCCACCCCCGCTGCGGTCTCGAATACGGCGCTCATCGCGACGATCGCCATGTGATGGGTTGTAGCATCTGGTACAGATTCCGTACCAATCATAGCAGCGCCAGTGGTTCGGGTGCAACTGTTGCCGGGCACCGGCCAAGACTGCTTGCGTACGGCACCCGCGCCCTTGACTGGGTCACCGTCGCGCTCAGCGCGCAAAGCTCATACAAAGGGGGTCCATCCGCCGCAGTACATGGCATCCCTGGCACCGAAGTCATCATTCAAAGATCCAGGTCACCCTTGGCCTCCGGCTGATAGAGGACATCCAGGAGCCGGATGCGGCGGGTCTGCCCGTGCGGGAGCGGCAGTTCGACCTCCGCACCCTCCGATTCCCCGATCAGGGCAGCGCGCGACGACAATCGTGCATCGTATGCTGCATGCCCTCACATACGGCGAGAGCTCGCAATCATGGCGATGCACGGCCGTGTTGAGCGTCGAGTGAGGCGAGAGTGCCGCGAGATCGATCCGGATACGCCATGGAAACGATCTTATTCGCCGAAGCGGACTTATCGGCACAAGGAGCCGCCCGTATACTCGATCGATCTGAGCACACTGGCACAATCACCAAGAGGACGGTCCTACCATGCATATTTCGACGTCGTTATCGGAATACTACGACTTCGCGAACAGCGACATGCCGACATTCGTTTCACGACACGGTGCCATGGACAGGAAATCCTATCGACTGGCCATCGAGCGCTGGGAGGCGGAGGGTGGCGCCATACCGGGCGGTGGTCATGAACTCCTTGGTGCCGCCGTTGGCGGCAGGAAGATCACCAGAACCGCACCGCGCTCGAAGCCCGCTGCGCCAAGCAGCATGATTGCCTGGTAGTTACCGAAGAGGTCGTATGCGACGCCGGCAGGCAAGGCGCTTACGACGCACCCCGACAAAACGAACGAATCGAAACCGAGCTATGTTCGGATTGCAGGTGGGAAGCAAGAGACATCGCATCTTCGCGCTTGATATCGCGATACATCAGGTCAAACATTTGCATGAGTCGAGTGCGGGTCGAAGCTCCGCACGTTGAGCTAACCGCTGCCGACAGTGAATGTCGATCGCGATCGAACCACGGCACATACTGCATATATCCCAGGACGGCATGCTCCTGGCCGCGGGGCAAATGGCCGGCCAGCCGCATGGCCCTTACTGTAAGACAATAGGCGGCATTAACCGGTCGGGCGGAACAATGTCGTTGCAGGAATCAGGACAATGATTTCAATCGACGAACGACCAATGATCAGTTGGACCACCGCTTCGTTTCCAAGGTACGCTCTCGATCGAGCCTTCCGTATTTCGACTTTTCCGGCGATGATCCGGGCGTGTGTGACAATGCTGTGCCGCCTGCGAACCATGCTCTCGCCCGTCCCGAACGCTCTTGCCACGGTTGAAATGGAACGGTTCTTCGTCCTCGCCGGATGCCTGCTTGCGCTCGCCGGCGTCGGCATGGGCGCGTTCGGAGCGCATGCGCTTAAAGCGCAACTGGAAGCGCAGGCGCTCGCCACGTTCGAGGTCGGCGTGCGCTACCAGATGTACCACGCGCTCGCGCTGTTCGCGGTGGCCTGGGTGCACGGGCGCTGGCCGGGCCGGCTCGCGCGTGCAGCGGGCGGGCTCTTCATCGCGGGCACGCTGATTTTTTCCGGCAGCCTCTATCTTCTCGTCCTCCTCGGCACGACCTGGCTCGGCGCGATCACGCCGTTCGGCGGCGTCGCGCTGCTGGCCGGCTGGGCCTGCCTTGCCCTCGGCGCATGGAGGGGAACGAGGTCCCGATAGCCGCGTCGCGCCGCCCGCGTGCGACGCCGTTCGTCGGCCCGTCGTACGGCGGGCTGACCGGCGCGCTCACGAATAGCGGGCGATCAGCTCTTTCAGCCGCTCGAAATTCGACGCATCCATGGTGCGCTTGCCCTGATGGATTTCGCGATCGATCTCGGCCACCGCCGTATTGCACGGCGTCGGGATGCCGAGCTCGGCGCCCTTGCGAGCGACCAGCCCGCTGATGTATTCGAGCTCGGTGCGCCGACCCTTGAGGTTGTCGTGCACGACCGCCGTGCGCGAGTTGCGCCCGACGTGGCCGAGCAGCGTCTTCATCGCGGTGATCAGCACCTCGTCGGTCGCGCCGGCGAATTCGTCGGCGAGCAGCCCGAACACCGGTTCCATGCGGTAGCCGAGGGCCTGACCGACCGCGACCGACTCACGTCCCAGCCGGACCGAGATCTCGAACATCCCCGGCAGCTCGGCCGCCTCCCAGTTCTTCAGCCCCAGCAGGCCGAACGGGCCCATGGTCATCGTGTTGGCGATGAGCTTGGTCCACTTGGTGCCGTAGATGTTGCTCGTCACCGTCACTTTACCGATGTTGCGGAAGAGCGCTTCCAGCTCGTAGACGCGTTTGGTGAGCTTGCCGTCGAGCTCGCCGAGACCGAACCAGGTGCCGGTGCGCGAGGTGTTGCGCTGGACGATGCCCGGCGTGAAGATCTCGGCCGACAATTCCAGCGAGCAGCCCACGACCCGCTCGCGCCCGACGATCGAGGCGATCGTGTCGTCGTTCATGCTGTTCTGCACACCGACGAACCAACCGTCGGGCGCGAGGTATGGCTTGATCAGCTCCGCCAGCCAGCGCGTGTCGTACGACTTCACCGCCATCAGCACGATGTCGAAGGCCGGATCGTGCGCGGCGAGCTCGCACAGGTGCAGCGCGCGCATCGGCGTGCGCACCTCCAGGTCGGGCATCACGATGCGAAGGCCCGCGCGTTTCATCGCCTCGACCTGGGCCGGCCACTGATCGATGATGGTCACGTCATGGCCGGCTGCCGTGAGATCGGCGGCCACGCTGCTGCCGATCGCCCCGGCGCCGACGACGGCGATTCGTTTGCTCATTCGATTCCACTCCGTAGATCCGCAAGTCCGGCGATTCTAGTCCTTGCTGCATCCGTGCGGCCAAGGCAGTAAGCTTGGGCCTGCGTCCGCAACGGACGAACAGTGAGGAGGAGCAGGACAGTGAGATTCACAATGAAAGCTCGCGCCGCCGTCTTGGCCCTGGGGATCGGATCGAGTCTCGCGCCATTGGCCTGGGCGGCGGAGAGCTATCCCAGCAAACCGATCCGGCTGGTGGTGCCGTACGCACCGGGCGGAGGCACCGACATCATCGCCCGGCTCATCGGGCAAGCCCTGGGCGAGCGCTGGGGGCAGACCGTGGTCGTGGACAATCGTACCGGAGCGGGCGGCATCATCGGGGTTTCGCTGGTCGCCAAGAGCAATCCCGACGGCTACACCATGCTGCTCGCGAGCAACGGCCCGC